>NZ_DJDV01000057.1:104661-122519 GCF_002431195.1 Sphingobium sp. UBA5915
TGGTGCAGCCATAGCCGACCAGATTGAACCCGATGGCGTCGAGATGCGACTGAAGGCCGGCCTTTTCCAAATAGTCCGTCACCACCTGGCTGCCGGGCGCGAGCGAGGTCTTGACCCAGGGCTTGGGCTTGAGGCCCAGCTCGTTCGCCTTCTTGGCGACCAGGCCAGCCGCGACCAGAACGCCGGGGTTCGACGTATTGGTGCAGCTGGTGATCGCGGCGATGGTGACGTCGCCGTCGCCAATGTCGAAATCCTTGCCCTCGACCGGCACGCGCTGCTGCGCTTTCTTGTAGGTCTTTTCCATGTCGGCGTTGAACACGTCATCGACTTCGGGCAGCGACACGCGGTCCTGCGGACGCTTGGGACCGGCAAGGCTGGGGACGACCGTCGACAGGTCAAGCTCCAGCGTATCGGTGAACACCGGCTCGACCGCCGGGTCGATCCAGAAGCCCTGCTCCTTGGCATAGGCTTCGACCAGCGCGATATTCTCTTCGGTGCGGCCGGTCAGGCGCATATAGTCCAGCGTCTTGTCGTCGATGCCGAAGAAGCCGCAGGTCGCGCCATATTCGGGCGCCATATTGGCGAGCGTCGCGCGGTCGGCGAGCGACAGCGTGGCGAGGCCCGGACCGAAATATTCGACGAAGCGGCCAACGACGCCGCGCGCGCGCAGCATCTGGGTGCAGGTAAGGACGAGGTCGGTCGCGGTGACGCCCTCGTTCAATGTGCCGGTAAATTTGAAACCGACGACTTCAGGGATCAGCATCGAGACGGGCTGACCCAGCATCGCGGCTTCCGCCTCGATACCGCCCACGCCCCAGCCCAGCACGCCAAGGCCGTTCACCATGGTGGTGTGGCTGTCTGTGCCGACGCACGTGTCGGGATAGGCGACAGTGACGCCGTCAGGCCCTTCGCTCGACCAGACGGCCTGCGCGATATTTTCCAGGTTCACCTGGTGGCAGATGCCGGTGCCGGGGGGCACGGCGTAGAAATTGGCGAGGCTCTTGCTGCCCCATTTCAGGAAGTCGTAGCGCTCCATGTTGCGCTGATATTCGATTTCTACATTCTGCTCGAACGCCTGGGGCGTGCCGAATTCGTCAACCATGACCGAGTGGTCGATGACGAGGTGGACGGGAACCTGCGGATTGATCTTGGCTGCGTCGGCGCCCAGCGCCGTCATCGCGTCGCGCATCGCGGCAAGGTCGACGACGCAGGGGACGCCGGTAAAATCCTGCATCAGCACGCGCGCCGGGCGATACTGGATTTCGCGCTGCGCCTGGCCGCGATCCTTCTGCCAGTCAACGATCGCCTGAATGTCGTCGGTGGTGACGGTGACGCCGTCTTCGAAGCGCAGGAGATTTTCGAGCAGCACCTTCATCGAGAAAGGCAGGCGCGAAACGTCTCCAAGCTTTGCAGCGGCCTTCTTGAAGGAATAATAGGCAATGTCCTTGCCGCCGACATTCATCATGTCGCGGGTGCCCAGCGTGTCCTGTCCGATGGCGGTCATAAGATGTGCGTCTCCTCGCGTGGCGCTCCGCCAGAGGATGACGCGATTCCACCAGAACCTCGCCGGACAGCGAACGGACTGGACGGCGAAGGTCAGGGATGCGCCCCAACCGGTGGTCGAAGCAGGTATGTCCCGATGGTGCAGCGCCATACAGAATGGGGCGGCAGTGTCAAATGGACAAAATCGCCGAATATCCCGCCTGTTCGCGATTTCCCCTGCTAACGATTCGCAAGAGGAAACAAGGTCCCTGGGCGGCGTTTGGATTTGGATCAACAGGGGACCCCCATTCATGCCGATACCCTTGCCCAGCTGCGTGAACGACGCCGCAGGCCATATGCGCGCCTATCGCCCCGGTCGGGCGATGCCCTGCCCTTCCTGTGGGGAAAGCCAATGGCTGGTGGGCCGGGTCATGGCGCAATGCGCCTGCTGCGAAGCCGCCCTGCCGATCGACGCCGCCTATCGCGGCTGGTCCGGCGCTGGCACCGCCTTCCGGCCATTGGAACGGCTGCCGACCGCCTGATCAGGCCTCTCGCGCCCTTTCGGCGGCGATCCAGGCGTCAATCTGGCTTTCCAGCACGGTCAGGGGCACCGCGCCCTGCGCCAGCACCGCGTCGTGAAAACGGCGCAGGTCGAAATTCTTCCCCAGGGCTTTTTCCGCCCTGACGCGCAACTCGCGTATCTTGATCTCGCCCAGCTTGTACCCAAGCGCCTGACCCGGCCAGCTGATATAGCGGTTCACTTCGGCATCGATATTGGCGTCCGACAGAGCGCTGTTCGTCTTCATGAACGCTACGGCGCGCGCCTTGTCCCATCCCTTGGCGTGGATGCCGGTATCGACCACGAGGCGACAGGCGCGCCACATCTCATAGGACAGGCGACCCATCATCTTTTCAGGCGTGTCATACAGGCCCATCTCTTCACCCAGATATTCGGTGTAGAGCGCCCAGCCTTCGACATAGGCGGTGAAGCCGGCAAGATATTTGCGGAATGGCGGCAACGGCAATTCCTGTTGCAGCGCGATCTGATTATGATGGCCCGGCACCGCCTCATGCGCAGTCAGCGCCGGCACCTCCCAGAAAGGACGCTGATCCAGCTTGGACGTGTTGACCCAATAGGTGCCCGAAATGCCCGATTCCGGTGCGCCCGGTCCATAATAGGCCGTGGTGGTCCCTTCCGCTTCGGCGGCCGGAATAGGCTTGAGGCCATAGGGCAGGCGCGGCAGCGTACCGAAATAGCGCGGCAGCAGTCCATCGATCGTCTTGGCCTGCCGCGCCGCGACGCGCAGCAATTCTTCCGGCGTCTTGGCATAATAGGACGGATCGGTGCGCAAATGAGCGATGTATGCCGCGCGATTGGGATAGCCCGCCTGGGCGGCGATATCGTCCATGCGCCGGCCGATCCGGGCGACTTCGTCCAGACCGATCTGGTGGATTTGATCGGGCGTCAGGTCAGTCGTGGTATGCGCCCTCACGCGACTGGCATACCAGGCCGCGCCGCCCGGCAGCGACGAGGCGCTGTCGCTCTTGCGGCAATGGGGCAGATAGTCCGCAACGAACAGGTCATGCCATTTGCGATATTCCGGCGTCAGCACGTCGCGGATGAGCGTCACCGCGCGGGCTTGCATCGCGGCCCAGTCGGCATCGCTGACGTCGCGCGGCCTGGGGCGCTTGAAAGGTTCGTAAAAGCGCGTGTCCTGCGGCTTTCCCTCCACGATGCCGCTGATCGTGCCGGCATAATTTTGAAGGACGGAACAGGGTTGAACATAGCCACCGGCGATGGCCTGCCGCGTGATGTCGAGCGCATCTGCATTTTGCTTCGGGTAAAGTGCCAGCCGCTTAAGATAGCTGTCATAATCCGCGCGATTATAGAAAGGCAGGCCATCAGCCATGCCGGAAAATCCCTGATGCCAGCCATAATAGGTGGTGAACAGCATCAGCCGTTCTGCCTGATGGCCATCGCTGGCGATGTCGTCGCGCAGCATCCAGAGCAGGACATTGCGGTTGACGCGGTCCGCCGCGCTCAATTCCGCTTCGGGCACCGCCTCCAACCGGCTGACGAATTGCCGTTCGGCCTTTATCTGCGCATCGCGCGCCGCCAGCGACATGTCGTAGATGCGATCGTCATAGCTACGCACGCCCCGCGCGGTCGCTTCGACGGGATGGACCGACAGATACCAGTTCCAGTGATCGTCGAGAATGCGGGCAAGCTGGGCCTGCGCCGTCGATGTCCGGGTGGGGGTGGCCGCAGGTTCCTGCGCCTGGACGGCGATGGGAATGGCGGCAAGGCAGAAGGGAGCAATGGCGGTATAGAGGATTTTGCGCATGGCAGCGATGGTGCCCGCCGGCATGCGCATTTGGCAAGACCGATTATGTCCGAAGGCTTAGGCCGACATGACCTTGCGCCAGGCGATTATGCAGGGGCTACGCCTTCTGCCTCGACAACGTCCTCGCCGATATGAATGCCGCGCACACGGACCTGCTTTTCAACTAAGTCGACCGGAACCCTCAAAAGTACCAGCCGGTAGCTGCCGCCGTCGTCCCGGCGAAGCAGGAAGCCGGCCGCGTCGCGCACCAGCCTCCCGGTTTCGTCGATAGTGGCGCCGACCGCCATCATGATGCTTAATCGATGGCGTCTTTGACGCCCTTGCCGGCCAGAATGCCGAGGACCAGGAAGACGACAAACACCGCCAGTGCGATGAAGAACAGGATTTTGGCAATGCCGACGAAAGTGCCGGCTGCGCCGCCAAAGCCGAGCAAAGCCAGCACGGCTGCAATGACCAGCGAAATGATCGCGAGCTTGATCATGAGTAAGATCCTCAAATCCGATAGAAAGATATTTCTCCAACCCCCGACTAGCCGGCTTGTTCCACCTGCGTAGCGGATAGTTTGACATGCCTAATGCCATATTAAGGTTGAATATCATGAGGTTGGTTGAACCGGCGGCAGCTTGGAACCGTTTTGGAGGCAGATTGCCCGACGGCCCATAGGAAGGAGACGGTTATGCACAATCATACCATCAGCAAGCTGGATGACCTCATCACCACGCTGATCGACAGCGTGAAGGGATATGAGCATAGCGCGGAAAAGGCGAAATCCGCGCCATTTGAAACCCTGTTTGGCGATCTGGCCGCCGAACGGCGGGCAGCGGTCGGACTGCTGCAGGAACGCAGCCGCCAGCTTGGCGGCAAGCCCAATGAATTCGGGTCCGCCGCAGGCACGGTCCACCGGTGGATCGAGGATATCCATGTCGCCTTGGGTGGCGGCGACAAGGCGATCATCCAGGCGATCGACCGCGGCGAGGATTATCTCAGCGAAGAATTCGCGCGTGTATTGAAAGACGATGCCATCGACGCGGAAACGCTGGCCGTCGTTCGCCGCGCGCATGATTCCGTGCGCCACGGGCTGACGATGGTCGATCAGTTGAAGCAGCAGGTCGTCGCCTGACGGTCAGACCCAGCCTTCCAGCACCTGGTTCGGTGGCCTGTGCCCGTCGACCCAGGTGCGGATATTGGCGATGACCCGCGCACCCGTGGCATGGCGCCCCTCGATCGTGGCCGACCCCATGTGCGGCAGCAGCACGACATTGGAAAGGGCCAGCAGGCGCGGGTCGACCGCAGGTTCATGGGCATAGACGTCCAGCCCCGCGCCGGCGATGCGGCTTTCTTCCAGCGCGTCGATCAGCGCGCCCTCGTCCATGATTTCCGCGCGGGACGTGTTGATGACATAGGCGTGGGACCGCAGGAGGCCGATCCGCCGCGCGTCCACCAGCTCGCGGCTGTCCGCATTGAGCGGGCAGTGGATCGACAGGATATCACTGTCCGTCAGCAGTGCGTCCAGATCACCCTGCCATCGCGCCTCAAGGTCCTGCTCGACCTCGAAGGGCAAGCGATGGCGGTTATGATAGGCGATGGACAGGCCAAAGGCGCGCGCCCGCCGCGCCACGGCGCGGCCAATGCGGCCCATGCCGATGATGCCCAGCGTCTTGCCGCCGATCCGGTGGCCCAGCATGCCTGATGGGCTCCACCCCTGCCACGCGCCGGAGCGCACCAGCTTTTCGCCCTCGGCCAAGCGGCGCGGTACCGACAGGATCAGCGCCATCGTCATATCGGCGGTATCTTCGGTCAGCACGCCGGGTGTGTTGGTGACGATGATGCCCTTTTCCCGGGCGGCGACGAGGTCGATATGGTCGACACCGCTGCCAAAGCTGGCGATCATGCGCAGCGTGTCGGGCGCTCCGCCGATCAAGTCCGCGTCGATCTGATCGGTGATGGTCGGCACCAGTACGTCGCAATCGGCCATGGCACGGGCCATCGCCGTCCGATCCATCGGCGCGTCGGCGACATTGAAGCTGGCGTCGAACAATTGCGCCATGCGCGCTTCCACATCGGGCGGCAGGCGGCGCGTAACGATCACGCGCGGCTTGGCGGGACGCGGCGGAGTCTTGCGCGGTTCAACCATGAAGGTGGCGCTATTGCGCGACAAGGTGCGGGTCAAGCGGATAAGCCAGGTCTGGCGAGGAAAGACTGTCGCGGCGACGATCGACGGGCTATGGGTCGGCCATGGGTGACAGGATTTCGAAACTTTACACGGCCATGGCCGTCGGCGGCGCAGTTCTTCTGGTCCTTGCGGCAAGTTCTGCCAACGCTGCGCCCGGCAAGAAGACACCTTATTGGGCATCGCTGTCGCATGACGAGGCGCGTATGCGGGTCGGCCCCAGCCTGGATTACCCGTCCAACTGGGTCTATCGCCGCCGCGACCTGCCGGTGAAGGTGGTGCAGGTCCTTGGCCTGTGGCGCAAGGTGCAGGACCCAGACGGCGCGCAGGGGTGGATGCACGTCCGCCTGCTGAGCGACACGCCCACCGCCATCGTCCGGTCGGCCATCGCGCCGCTGCATGGATCGCCGAGCGACGGATCAGCGACGTTGTTCCGCGCCGAACGCGGCGTTGTGGGTCGCATATCCGATTGTTCAGGCGGCTGGTGCGCCTTCGACGTCAAGGGTCGGCGCGGCTATGTAAAGGCCAGCGACATCTGGGGCGCTATCAACGGATGAGGCCATAGCCCTGGCCCCAAAGCTGGGAGCGGGACCAAAGCCCCGCCCCCCGGCCATTACCATTCATAGGCTTTGGGCAGGCTGCCTTCGTCCGGCGTTGCATAACGATCGCGCAAGCGGGTCTGGCGATCCGTCATCGGCTGCGCAACGCCGTCGATCCAGACGGCCACAGGCGCGGACGTCATTTCGAGTGGATCGCCGTCCCAGATCACCACGTCGCCCGCCTTGCCCGGCTGAAGCGAACCCAGCCGATCGCCCAGCCCCATTGCCTCGGCCGGGGCCAGCGTGATCGTGCGCAGCGCCTGCCCCCAGGTCAGCCCGGTCGCGCCCGGCACCTTGGTCAGCGCGACCATATTACCCGCCTGCTGGTTGGCGACCCGCAGTTGCAATGCATCGTCCCCGGTCAGCATACCCATCGATACCGAAACGCCCGCCTGCACCATCCGACCAACATTGCTCTGCGTCGCGGCGAGCTTTTCGAAGGCGGAAGGCAAGTCTTCAAGCCCTGCGGTGATGACGGGCACCTTGGCGGCTGCGATTTGCGGCGCCACCATCCAGCCTTCGGTCGCCCCGGCCAGGATCAGGCGCAGCGCGGGAAAATCCTGCCGTAACGCCAATACGGCCAGGATATCGCGCGCGCTTTCGGCGTGAACCATCAGCGGCATCGCCCCGGTGACAACCGGCACCAGCGCCTCGGCATCGACGCGGTTCAACAGCGAGTCCCTGGAATTGCCGTCATAGGCCGCCGGCGCCTTGGCATAGTCCTGCGCCTGCCGCAGCATCATCTTGAACGTCAGGATCATCGCCGCGCGGCTGCCGCCCGCCTCGGCCGCGCCGGCTTCGCCCATTTCGACATATTCGAAGGCGCGGCCCTTGGTGACCGGACTCATGTCCGCGCCCAGATCGATGACCGCGCCCTGCCCGGCAAATATGCCGCTGGAGGCCGCGGGGGCTACGACCGCGCGGGTCACGCCGCCATTGCGGCTGATCGCGATCGGGTTGGCGAGCGGATTGATCGCGGGAGCGACATCGATCGCGGCGGAAAAGGGCGAATTGGCGCTGATATCGTTGGTTTCGCGCACGGCTGGCACTTCGGCCAGGCCGACCCGTGAAAAGCCCGATACCAGGCCCGGTGTCACCCATTTGCCCGACGCATCGACGATTTTCGCGCCGGGGGGCACCGCAATGCCAGCGCCGGCGGCGACGATCTTGCCCGCGTCGATGACGACCGTGCCGTTCTGGACAGGTTCGGACCCGTCGCCGATCGCCAGCGTCGCGCCGGTGATGGCGATCGGCTGGGCAAGCGCGGGGACAGCCGCGACCATCGCGATCAGCGCCGCGCCCAGGCGTCCCGCGTTGGCGCGAAGGGAAAAGCTCTTCGTCATTTCACGTCTCCCGCGCCGATCTGGCCCAGTTCGAAATCACTCACCGGCCGGCGCTTGGGGTCGAAGGCATCGTAAAGCAGCGCGCCGTCGATCCACACCTTTTCCGGCCGGGTATAGGTACTGAACGGGTTGCCATTCCACAGCACGACGTCGGCCATCTTGCCGACCTTGAGGCTGCCGGTGCGATCGGCGATGCCCATCGCCCGCGCCGGGTTGATGGCAAGCCAGGTCCAGGCGACCTCGTCGCTGATGTCGATGCCCATGCGGCGCCCCGCGCCCAGCGCCTTGGCCGCTTCCTGGTTGAGCCGCTGGATACCGTCCTGGTCGTCGCTATGAACGATGGCGCAGGCGCCGGCCTTGTGGACCAGCGGGATATTCTCCTTGATCCCGTCATAGGCCTCCATCTTGAAGCCATACCAGTCGCCCCACAGGGCCGAGCAGATGCCATTGTCGCGGAGCAGGTCCGCGATCTTGTAGCTTTCGACGGCATGGTGAAATGTCGACACCTTGTAGCCGAATTCCTTGCTCATATCGATGACATTGGCCATCTCGTCGGCGCGATAGCAGTGGTTATGGACCATGATCTTGCCCTCCAGCACATCGGCCAGAGTTTCCATGCCCAAGTCACGGGTCTGATCCTTGCCGGCGGCGCGCTTCTGCTGATACTCGCGCGCCTTGATCCAGGTCTGGCGGTTGACCGCCATATTGCCCATGCGGGTGCTGGGTTCGCGGCCCTTGCTGCCATAGACCCGCTTGGGATTTTCGCCGCACGCCATTTTCAGGCCCTGCGGCGCACCTGGAAACTTCATTCCCTGCATAGTGCGCGCGGGCACATTCTTGAGCGTCACGCTGCGGCCGCCAAACAGGTTGGCCGAACCGGGCAGAATCTGAAGCGTCGTCACGCCGCCATTGGCGAGCGCGCGGGAAAAGCCGGGGTCTTGCGGCCAGACGCTATGTTCGGCCCAGACATGCGGGGTGACGGGCGACGTCGCCTCATTGCCGTCGGACAATGCCTCGACGCCGGGAGAGGGATAATCGCCCAGATGGCTGTGAATATCGATGACGCCCGGGGTCACATATTTGCCCTGCGCGTCGATCACCACCACGTCCGCGGGGATCGGCGTGTCCGGTCCGCCGATGGCCGTAACCTTACCGTCGGACAGGAAGACCACGCCATTATCGATGCGTCCGCCCTCCCCGTCAAAGACGGTCGCACCGCGCAGCACCGTCGGCCGACCGCCATAAGGACGATAGGTCGAAGGATAAGGATTTTCGGGCTCCGCCGACGCCCCCTGCGAGGCGGGCCGTTCATCCTTGTCCTTGCGCGCGGCCAGCGGGGTTGCGCTGCTGGCCAGCAGGACAGCCGCGACCGTCAGTGAAACACCCCTGTTACTGAACGCCATGCATCCACCTCTTGATCGGAAAAGCGAGGACAAAAAGAAGGACGCCCAAGCCGATCGACGCAAGGCCGATCGCGCGGAAGACATCCACATAGGTTTGCAGGCTGACGGCAAGGTTGGTGACCTGGCCGCCCACCGTTTCGACGCTGGCGACCTGCGCGATCATGCCGCCTACATATTGAGCGACCGAAATCGACATGAACCACACGCCCATCATCAGGCCGACGATGCGCACGATCGACAATTTGGTGATCATCGACAGGCCGACCGGCGAAATGCACAGTTCCGCCATCGAATGGATGAGGTAGAGCAGGGCCAGCCACCAGATCGAAACCTTGAAATCCGCGCCGGCAAAGGCGCTGCCCCACACCAGCACCAGAAAGCCCAGGCCCACGCCGACAAGCGCGATAGCGAACTTGACCGGGATGGACGGCTCCAGCCCCCGGCGGCCCAGCGCGTTCCAGCCGATGCTGAAAAGGGGCGCCAGCGTCACGATGAAGAAGGCGTTGAAAAACTGGGTCTGGCCCGCCGACAGGGTGAACAGACCGAAGACCGAAAGGTCGGTGTTTCGATCGGCAAACAGCGTCAGGGAGGACCCCGCCTGTTCGAACAAGGTCCAGAACACGACGTTGAAGACGATCATGACCATCGCCGCCAGCATCATCTGAAATTCGGCCTTGCTGCCCGCGCGCCAGGACCAGATGAGGATGGCGGGTACGGCCACAAGGAAAGTCACGAACAGCAATTTCCCAAGGATCGGCAGCGCCATCAGATAACCGATGATGCCCGTGCCCGCCTGCGCCTGTGCGGCGTCCATCACATTGACGAACAGGAACCACATCACCGGCACCGCTGCGATCGACAGGGCGTAGATCAGCAGATCCTTGCGAGGGTTCGCCCCTTCCGGGCGTTCGCCATAGCCGCCGAGTTTTCCGCCATCGAACTGGATAAGCGCCCAGGAACAGAGCATGCCGATGGCCGCCAGCAGGAAGCCCGCCCACCAGCCGACCGACGTCGCCAGCCAGGGGCAAAGTATCTGAGAAAACAGGCTGCCCAGATTAATGCCCATATAGAAGATGGTGAACCCTGCGTCGCGGCGACGGTCGCCGACTGCATAAAGCTCACCCACGATGGTGGAGATATTGGGCTTGAAGAAGCCATTGCCGACGACGATGGCCGACAGCGCGATCAGCATCAGCATGGTGAAGAAGGGGCTGCGTTCTCCGCCGGCGACGAAGGCGCCCTTTTCGACCTTGCGCTCGACAGCGCCGGCGTCGTTCAGCAGATCGACCGAGCCATCCTCATGCCCGCGAATGGCAAGGCGCCTGTCACCCTCGATCAGATATTGCTGGCGCACATCGCCTTGCTTAGCAACTTGCACTTCATAGCGTTGCCCATCGACAAGGGCATAGGGCTTAGCCGCCTCCCCGCCGAAACACAGTGTGAAATAGCCGATCGCCATGATGATCGCGCCGAACTTCACCGACCGTTTCGACCCCAGATACCGGTCCGCTATGAAGCCGCCGATGAACGGGGTGAGATAGACCAGCGACATATAGGCGCCATACGTCCCGCTGGCGCTGGTATCGGAAAAGAGGAAATGGTCGGTCAGGTAGAGGACCAGCAAGGCCCGCATGCCGTAGAAACCGAATCGCTCCCACATTTCGGTGGTGAACAATCTGGCAAGCTGACGTGGATGGCCGAACCAAGATGCGTCGGCGTCGTTGATATGTTCGGCCGCCTGTGCCGCCCGGTTGGGGTCGGCGGGTGAAATGGCCATGGCGCGGTGCTCCCCGATCTTCTAGGGGAGGTCCGCCTCCCCGCTTCGCTCGCGCGAGACTAGCAGCAGAATTGCGTGAGTGAAGAACAATATTACAACCGCATGAAGGATGGCCCGATGTTCAACGACCGTTCCACGCCACTTTCCCTGCTCCAGACCCGCCGATCGGGCAAACCGCGCGACTTGGCTGCGCCGGGGCCAAATGACGCGGAACTAAGGCAGATATTGGAGGTGGCGCTGCGCACGCCCGATCATGGCAAGCTTGCCCCCTGGCGTTTCGTCATCGTGCCGCAGGACAAGCGCGGCGCGCTGGCGGACCTTCTGGAACGCGCCTATCGCGCCGAAAAGCCTGACGCTGGCCGCCTCGAAATCGAGTCCATGCACCAGTTTGCGCATCAGGCGCCCACGCTGGTGGTCGCCCTGTCCTCCCCCGTGCCGGGCAGCAAGATTCCCGTCTGGGAGCAGCAATTGTCGGCGGGGGCGGCGATCATGAACCTGCTCCATGCCACCCATGCGCTGGGCTATGCGGGCGGATGGCTGACCGGTTGGCCCAGCTTCAACGACGATGTGCGCAATGCGTTTGGACGCGATGGTGAAGCAATCGCCGGATTCGTTTTCATAGGCACCCCCGCCAAACCGCTGGAGGAGCGGCCTCGGCCAGAATATAACGCTATCGTATCGTTCTGGGACCGATAATTACAAATCTTTACGATCCGGAAATCGTCTCTGACTTGACCCCATTAGCTGTATTATGGCAGTGAAGCAGTATGGCCGAAGACTCAAAGCCCGTCTATCTCCGCCTTCGCGAGATCATCGCTGCGTCCATATTGGATGGAGAATTTACCGACGGAGATTTGCTGCCATCGGTTCGTGCCTTTGCCGCGGCGCAGGGTGCAAATCCGCTCACTGTCGCCAAGGCCTATCAAAGTTTTCAGGATGACGGGCTGGTCGTGGTAAAGCGTGGTGTCGGCATGTTCGTCGCCGCCGGGGCCACGCGCCGCCTGCGCGAAGCGGAGCGGGAACGGTTTCTGGAGACGATATGGCCGCCGGTCGCTGCCCAGATGCGCCGCCTGGGCCTTCGCATCGAAGATATGGATCTGGCGCAGGTCTGATCGATATTACAGGGCTTTGAGCGCCTCCAGCGCCTCCTGCCGATTGCCGAAATCACGGACGGATGCAGCGCGGTTGAGCGCCAGTCTCGCGTCCCCCTTGCGCCCCGCCGCTGCATAGGCCTGCCCCAGATGCATTTGCAGCGCCGGTACAGAGGGCGCGAGCGCCACCGCCTTTTCCAGCAGATCAACGGCCGCTGGCCCCTTGGCATCGGTGCGCAGCAACACCCAGCCCAGCATGTCCGCCGTCGCTGGATTGCCCGGCATCAGCGCATAGCCATGTCGGGCATAAGCCAAGGCGGCGCTTTCCTTTCGCTGTTCCAACGAGACGCGCGCCAGATCCGTCATCAGCAGCGCGTCATTGTCGCCAATCTGCGCGCGTAGCGCCTGAAGCAGCCGCTCCGCGCCGCGCCAGTCCTGCCGTCCAACGGCATAGCCAGCCGCCACTCGAAGCATATCGCGATCCATCGGGTGCTGGCGCAGGAAAAGCTGGGCCACCTGCTCCGCGCGCGCTCCATTGCCGGTCGCTTGCAGGGCACTGACCAGACGAAGGGCCGCATCGCGATCGAAGCGGATATTGGCCCCGGCCTCATAAGCGCGCACCGCCGCCTGTCCCTGTCCGTTCGCCTGCAACAGGTCGCCCAAAATCAGCCAGGCCGCCGGCGCGCCGGGGTTGGCCCGGTTCAACAATCGCGCCCGGTCCAGCGCTTCCTCCTTGCGTCCCATGGTCAGGAGCGCGCGTATATAAGAGATATTGTCGCGCGCGGTGCCTGGGTCGGCAGGCGGAGCGCCGTTCGACAAAGCCGTTGCGAAGACCGAAGCCGCAGGCCGCACAGGCCAGGCCGCCCGCGCCAGCATATCGTCGGCCATCGCGCGGTCGCCAAGCGCTTCCTGAACCCGGGCGGCAAGGGTCAGGACATAGGGGTCGGCATCTTGCTGCTCGACCATCGGCGCCAGCGTCGCGGCGGCCGACATCTGGTCGCCATTGTCCGCATAGGCCCGCGCCAGCAATGTGCGCGCGGGCCGGTTCCAGGGTTGGGCGTCGACCAGAGGCGCCAATGTCTGCACCGCCAGCAGAGGATTGCCGTCCTGAAGATGCAAGACCCCGCGCAACAACTGGGTCGCGGGTTCCCCGTCCAGCCGCCCGCCCGTGCGTTCCAGCAATTTGCGCGCCAGGTCGTCCTGACCGGCGCGCGCGGCCATGACCGCCTGCATCATCCACGCGCGGGCATTGCCCGGATCGAGCGCCAGGATGCGGCGCGTCATCGCCAGCATGCGCGACGCCTGGCCTGCATCGGCGAGCGTGGCGGCATATTGCTCAAGCACCGGTACGGAATCGGGGTCGACCGACATCGCGCGATCAAACCAGGGAAGCGCGGCGACCAAGCCATATTGCGTTCGGGTAAGTTCAGCACGCAGGCCCAGCGCAGGCGCGCTTTTGGCATTCAGGGCCACCGCCTGGTCGGCCGCGGCAATAGCCCCGGCCTGATCGCCGGTCGCCATGCGCAGGCGCCCCACCTCCACCCAGGTTTCGGAATCGCGAGCGTCCATCGCCAGCGCTTGCTCCAGGGCCCTCCCGGCTGCGCGCACATCTCCCAGCGCCAGCGTGGCGCGGGCGACGACATGCGCGGCGGCAAGGGCCTGGTCTTCGGGCAGATCGGCCGCGCGCGCTTCGGCAAGAGCGCCTGCAAAATCGCCCTGGAGAAACAGCGCCTGCGCCATCACGGCGCGCGTGGCGTCCGGCGCCTGACCAAGCGATCGGGCGCGCTCGACCTCCGCCTGCGCGCCGGCCCCGTCGCCCAGTTCGGCCAGCGCCCGCGCCTGCGCCGCGCGAGCAATGGCGGAGCGCGGATTTCCCTTGATGGCGTTCATCAGTTCGACCCGCGCTGTGCGCACATCGTCCCGATCGAGCGCAGACAGGCCGCGCGCCAGGGCAGCGCTGCCGTCCTTTTCATGCGCGCGCCATTGCCACAGTCCAGCCAGGGCCATGGCGGCGGCGATCAGCCCGACGATCAGGAAAAGACGAGAACGGCGCATCGGTCAGCCCTGCATGTGATAATGTTTGAGCAAGTCATAAAGTGTCGGCCGGCTGATCCCCAACATTCGCGCCGCACCCGATATATTGCCGTCCGTGCGCGCCATCGCATGGCGGATCGCGCGCCGGTCCGCCATTTCGCGCGCCAGCTTCAGATTGATGATATCCGCGCCCCCTCCGGCCTCCGGGTCCAGATCGAGATCAGCAGCCGTGATCAATTTGCCTTCGGCCAAGATCATCGCGCGCTTCACTCTGTTTTCCAGTTCGCGCACATTGCCCGGCCAGGACCAAGCGTCCAGCGCAGCCAGCGCATCGGGCGCCAGCCCCTTGACCTGCGGATTGAGGTCGTCGGCCAAGCGATTGAGAAAATGGCGCGCCAAAAGAGCGGGATCGCCCGGCCGGTCCTTGAGCGCAGGTATGCGCACCACGACCTCTGCGAGACGATAGTAGAGGTCTTCCCGGAACGTCCCCGCAGCCGTCATGGCACCAAGGTCGCGATGGCTGGCGCACAGGATCCGTATATCGGCTCCATTCACGGCTTTCCCATCGGCGTTGCCCCTCTGTTTGAGGAACAGCAGCAATTGCGCCTGGAGCGAAAGGTCCATGTCGGCGACCTCGTCGAGGAACAACGTGCCGCCTCGCGCCGCATTGATCCTGCCGCCCGCATCAGACGCATCCCCCGGATCACGACCAAACAATTCCGCCTCCAGCATCGCGGAGGACAGCGCCGCGCAATTGACGGTGACGAACGGGCCGTCCCGTCGCTGGCTGGCATCATGCAGGGCCTCCGCCAGCATCCCCTTGCCGGTTCCACTCCCCCCAGCCAGGAGGACAAAGACATCGGTCGGGGCAACCCGCTCTATCGTCCGCGCGACCTTGGTCATTTCCGGTGCCGCCGTGATGACCCGGCCCAGCACCTGCTTGTCCCGGGGCGCCGCCTCCACCAGGCGCGCATTGTCGCGTTCCAGCGCCTGGACGTGGAAGGCCCGGCGCACGATCAGCCCCAGTTCATGGATGTCGACCGGCTTCTGATAGAAATCATAGGCACCGCCCGCGATCGCTTCCAGCGCGCTTTCCCGTTCGCCATGGCCGGATGCGACGATGATCTTGGTATCCGGCTTGATGCGCAGCATGTCGGCCAGCGTCGCAAATCCTTCGCTGGTGCCGTCAGGGTCAGGCGGCAATCCCAGGTCCAGCGTCACGACATCGGGCGCTTCAGCGCGCAGCATGTCGATCGCTTCTTCCCGATCGCCGGCTATGAACACGCGATAGGCGTCATAGGCCCAACGCAACTGCCGTTGCAGGCCGGGATCATCCTCCACGATCAGCAATTTGGGCCGGGTGTCGCTCATCAGGCCGCCTGCTCGCCCTGCGCTGGCAAGACGCTTGCCGACGCCAGCGGCAGGAACAGGGTGAACCGGCTGCCAAGGCCCGGCTTGCTCTCCACCATCACCCGCCCACCCATGGATTGCGCCAATGCACGCGCCTCAAACGCGCCCAGACCGAACCCGCCGGCCTTGTTGGACGCAAAGGGCTTGAACAAGTCGCGCCGGACGAATTCGGGGCTCATCCCGCGTCCCTGGTCGATGACTTCCACCATCGCCATCCCGTCCTCGCGCCCGAGGCGGATGACAACCGGCCGATCCGGCGGGCTGGCGTCGATGGCGTTCTGGACCAGATGCATGATGATCTGTTCGACACGCGCCGGGTCGGCCATGACGGCAGGAGCATCCCCCTCGACCCGGACGGCATGCTGGCGCGCGCGCGTCTGGGCCACACGGGCAAGCAGGGGTTGCAACCCGATGGCCCGCGGTTCCTGAGCTGCCGCCTTATTATGTTGCGATAGCCGAGCCAGCATGTCGTTCATCCGACCCACCGATTCCTTCAGGGTCAAAATCATGTCGGCCCGAAAATCGGGATTATCTGCATGGCGCTCCGCATTATGGGTCAACAGCGACAACTGGCTGACCAGATTTTTCACGTCATGCAGGATGAAGGCGAAGCGGCGGTTGAATTCATCGAAGCGCTGGGCGTCGGCCAGAGCCTGCTGTCCCTGTGCTTCGCTGATATGGCTGGCGGCTTGCCTGCCGGCCGCGCGCAGCATGTCGAAATCTTCCCAATCGACCCGCCTGTCAACCGGAGGGCGGGCCAGCACAATGGCCCCGATCAGGCGGCCATAATGAATAAGGGGCGCCACGGCCCAGGCATGGCGATCCTGCGCCAACCATTGTGATGGCGCCGCCCGCTTGTCCACGCTGCCAAGATCGATGATGTGCCCCTGCTCCAGCCGCAGAACCATGTCCGTGGGAATGGCGGCGATATCCGCGCCATCATCCGGCCAGTTCCACTGCGTTTCGAAGTTCAGACCGCCTCCTTCATCGCGCAGCAGCAAAATCGCAGCAGGCGACTGGGTGATGTCGGCAACCGCTTTAGCGACGCGCTGGCCAAGCGGCGCGGAGGCTTCGCCCGGTCGGCCGATAGTCTCGCCAAAGCGCATCCATTCCATGCGATAATCATAGCGATGCTGGAAAAAATGCTTGGCGACCTGAATGTGCCAAAAGGCCTGGAGCCGCGGCGAGGGTAAAAGCACGAGCGCCGAAACCGCCGCGAAGAATACCGCGCCGATTTCGACAAGGCGCGCATAGGGGCCGGCGATCATCTCGATCAGAACGGCGACGGCCATGATCAGCACGACATAGAGACCGATGGCGAAAACCGACACGGACTGCATCGTCAGGGTGCGCGACACCTGCACCCGTCCGCTCAGATCCTTGCGCAGGCCGATCGCGATGACGGACGCCACCACCGCCATGAGCAATCCACGCAATGCAAACAGCGCGTCCGCGCGCTGCGGCGCGACATAGCCAATCAGGTACAGGGCGAAATCATAGCCCCACATCGCCGCCAAAGCGCCGAGCAACAGGCTCATGCCTCCGCGATCCTCGACCGGGCAAACACTGTATAACTGGTGCAGCAACAGCAGACTGCCGATCGCCGTCATCATGCGCAGCACCAGGGTGGTGGCGATCAACGCGTCCTGAACGTCGCCGGAAAGCGCAAATTGACGCCAGGACAAATCGGTAAAGGTCTGGAGCAGGATCAAGCCGGCAACTGCGACATAGACGGCAACGACACCGCCCTTTGGGCCCTGCCGGCCCGCCCAGGCCCGCCGCAAGAGGACGAACATTACGAGCAACCAGCCGGCGTTGCGGATATTCTCGCCCAGGCCAGAGAGGGGCTTTGCAACGCTACCGAACGAAATATAGAGCGCCCAGCCCGACGTCAGCAGCAGGGCGGCGGCCAGGCTTCTGATTTCCGCCGCACTATCGCGGCGCCTGAGGAGGAAGATGCCGAGCGCGGCAAACAACATGGCCGCCAAGGCATGGCCCCAGTCCCCGATGATTTGCAGCAGGACCGACATGACCGGACGTCAGCGCGCGCCATCGGGCCAAAGCACGACGCGCACCGTCTGTAACAGGATCAACAGGTCCAGGAAGGGCGTGTAATTCTTGGCATAATAAAGATCATATTCCAGCTTGTGCCGGGAGTCTTCGATCGATGCGCCATAAGGATAGTTGATCTGCGCCCAGCCGGT
>NZ_DJDV01000057.1:122779-205954 GCF_002431195.1 Sphingobium sp. UBA5915
TGCCGTTCGGCATAATAGCGCAGATGCTGCTCCAGATCCTCGACGAACTGGCGGCGTTCCGGGCGCGGCCCAACGAAGCTCATTTCTCCCTTCAGCACGGTCCAGGTCTGCGGCAGTTCATCGATGCGCAATTTTCGCAGCCAGTAACCAAGGCGGGTAATGCGAGGATCGTCCTTTTCCGCCCAGACCGCCTGCCCCGCCACTTCGGCGTCCTGCCGCATGGTGCGCAGCTTCACGATCCAGAATTCCTGGCCATAAAGGCCGACGCGTTGCTGACGATAAAAGGCCGGCCCCTTGCTATCCAGCTTCACCAGCAGCGCGCCCAGCAGGATGATCGGTCCGGTCAGGATCAGCAGGATCAAGCTGGCCACGATGTCGAAAATGCGCTTGGCGATGCTGGACAGTCGGCGCCCGGCCGAAAATCCATCCGAAAAGATCAGCCAGCTGGGATTGACGCTGGCAAGGTCGACGCGGCCGGTTTCCCGCTCCAGGAAGCTCGACAGGTCGTTGACATGGACGCCCGTCGTCTTGATGCGCAGCAGGTCCGTCATCGGAATGGCGTTCCGCCGTTCTTCCAGGGCAAGCACGACCTCGCTGGCATTCAGGCGCACGACGAAATCGGCCAGATTATAGACGGCGTCGCGGTTAATGGCTTCGGCAATTACCTGCTCGCCATCGTTCATTGCAATATAGCCGACCACCAAAAATCCCGATCCGCGGCGGCGTTCCAGCTCGCGGATGCGATTGGCGCGATTGCCTGCCCCCAGCACCACCAGCCGTCGCTTGAATGCTTCACCGCCCAGCATCGACCCCAGCAGCAGACGGATCAGCAGCAGCACCGCAACCGCCAGCCCCATCGCGTAAAGCGAATTGGACCGCCACAGGGTGATGGATGGCAGCAGAAAATAGAGAACGGACAGGAAAATGACGCCCAGCGATACAGCCACAAGCAGCCGGGCCAATGCAAATCGGATCGACTGGAGCGATTCAGGGCCATAGACCCCTACAGCGATCATCGCGGTCTGAATGGAAAAGGCGAAGCTCAGGAGTGGTGCCAGGCGCGAGGCCATAGGCTCTACATCCATGCCGATCTGATGCGCACGCAATACCCAGCCAGCTTCGGCCGCAGCGATCAGGAGCAGGAAATCCAGCAGCCCCAGCAGAAGTACCGCATGCGGTACATAATGTTTGAACAGCCTGATCATCGTTGTGCCTCACCCAGCCATCGCCACTAGCGGCTTGGCCCGTCGGAAGCTCCTTACACCCTCTGTAAGAAAATCCGACGCTTGGAAGAGGCTTGGACCAAAATCACAAAAAAAGACTGAATCTGATCAGTTTCAGGGCGAATTTGTTCTTTCAGCGCGCACGGTCCAGGTCATCGGCGGCATTTCGCGCCGCATCGCCCATGGCTTGCACCGCTTCGTCGGCCGACGCCGCTGCCTGCGTAACAGCTTCCGCGCGGCGATCCCGCCGATCATCGTTCGTCAGATAAAAAAAGCCTACAGCCAGCACCAGGGCCAGGGCAACCAGACCCAGCACCACGCCACTATTAGGTCGCGGTGGTCCTGGGGGTTCGGGCGTTTCCGGGTCGTCCATCTCAGCTCTCCATCTCAGGAGACCGGGACAACGGGTAAAATATTCGAGCCGTGTTCCCGATCAACTGTCAGAATTGCGGTCTTCGCCACCGCGGCTCAGGCGATCGACGTCATCCATGATCTCATCGAGCACAGCGGTTTCGGTCGTTTCCTGACTGCGCCGGGAGGGCAGATCGCCATTTTCCAATATCTGTTCCAAAGCCGCGCGCCCGCGCGCGACACGGCTCTTGATCGTTCCGACTGCGACGCCGCAAATCTCGGCCGCCTCTTCATAGGCGAAGCCGCCCGCGCCCACCAAAATCAGCGCTTCACGCTGCGGCTGGGGCAGTTGCAACAATGCGCGCTGCATGTCGCTCAGTTCGACATGCTTATCCTGCCCTGCGGGTGCCGCCAAAATCCGGTCGGCCGTCAGATCGTCCCAATCACCGCGAAAGCGGGACCGGCGCATTTGCGAGAGATAATGGTTGCGCAGAATGATGAACGTCCAAGCGCGCATGTTCGTCCCCGCCTGGAACCGGGCGCGGGCCGCCCATGCCTTGAGCAGGGTTTCCTGCACAAGGTCATCGGCAACGTCGCGATTGCCCGAAAGGGACCTGCCAAACGCACGTAGATGCGGAATAACGGCCGCCAGTTCGCGCTTGAAATCGCTATCCGACAGTGCAGCGCGCTCTTCCGACGCAACGATTTCTTCATTCACGAGAACGACCCCCTTGCTGGCCGCCACTCCTGTCGTCTGAGCCGACATCGTCAAAGCCATACTGCGCCCATATCCTAACTCTTATGTCCCTTAAGACAAATCCTGATTGCTGAGAATCACAGCAACAGCAGAATGATCATGACGATCACGGCGAGGGCGAGCGATGCACCCAGCACGTAACGCACGGTATGCTCGGTCGAACCCCCGCGCGCTTCGTCTGTGGCGACATGCTTTTCCTGATCCACCATGTCTCTCTCCCGATCGTTACGCTTCACTAACGCGAGGTACGGCGGGGAGTTCCGTTGGAGGGCAAACAGATAACCGGACTACCCCATCAGGCCGGGGCTGTGGCCTGATCGAAGAACAGCGCCTGCGAAATCGCAGCTTTGACCGTAGAGCGCTGGAAAGGCTTGGTGATAAGGAAAGTCGGCTCGGGCCGTTCACCGGTAAGCAGCCGCTCGGGGAATGCGGTGATGAAGATGACCGGGACCGAGATTTCCGACAGAATATCCTTCACAGCGTCAATGCCGCTCGAATCGTCTGCCAATTGAATGTCGGCAAGCACCAGGCCCGGCCGCTCCGCCATGGCTTCGCGCACGGCATCCTCGCGCGTTACGGCTATGGCCGTGACATCATGACCAAGGTCACGCACGATCGTCTCGATATCCATGGCGATGATCGGCTCATCCTCGATGATCAGCACCTTCGCGCGCGTTTGGGCCTCAATCTCCGCCAGCGCCTCTTCCACCAGCGCCTCGACGTCGGCTGGGTCCATCGCGATCAGATAGGCGACATCATCGACGGTAAACCCTTCAAGCGCCGTCAGCAGCAGCGCCTGCCGCGGCAAGGGGGTCAGTCTTGCGAGACGCGCCTGCGCGATCGCCTCACGATCATCGCCGCCGCCGGTCGGTTCGTCTTCCAGATGGGAGGACGACCAGATGGCATGAAAGGTGCGGTAAAGCCCAAGTCGGGGATCCACGTCGGCGGGGAATTCTTCAGGAGCGGCGACGATCGCTTCGAGGGTAGCGCGCACATAGGCGTCGCCATGCGTCTGGCTGCCCGTCAAAGCGCGGGCGTAGCGCCGCAGAAACGGAAGATGAGGGTGCAGTTTCTGTCCAAGCGACATGTATAGTCTTCTCCCTGCCCGATCAAAGGCATCGTGTATCCCGGCCCATCATGGCGGGAACAAGAAGAATGGAATGTCCATGCCGCATTGGCAAGCCCGCCCCACTTCGTCCCGCCCGAACCGGCAGCGTCAAAAAAACGCCTCGAAGCCCGGAACCATCGAGTTTGCAATTTGTTTCGCTGCCATATGGATTTTTTGACGATATCGTGATTTTCAACCGGACGACGCGGAACGATGAATTGACGATCCGCGCAATTCCCGCAAATACGGGCAGGCTGGCGTGACACAGATTGCTTCAGAGGGGCAGATTTTGGTTTCTTCGACAACGGAAAAGCAGCCGACGGAAACGGGACGTGACCAGGATTCCTCTCCTGCGCAAAAGCGCGGCGGCAGCAGCCGCAAGGAGGAAGGTCAGGTCTCGCAGGCGCTTCGCACCGTCTATCAGCGCGCCGTTGACGAGGACATTCCCGCGGAAATGCTGGATCTTCTAAGCAAGCTGGACTGAGTTCGTCATGAGCGGGGGCAGCCATCCTCCGGCAGCCCAATCGCTGACCGCATCATTTTTCGGCTCGACCGGCGTCAAGATGTTCCTGATCTTGACCCTGGCGCTCCTGCCGCTCGGCCTGATCGCCCTTGTCGCGTCGCTCCAGGCCATTCAAACCGCCGATCTGGAAAAAGAGGCATTGCTCCGGGTGGCCGTGAGCCAGAGTGCGCGGAAACTCACAGCCGATCTGGAATCCGACCGCACGGCGCTGCAACTGACCGTCAACAATCTGTCAACGAGCCCATCCGACACCGGCATCTGCGCGCGCCTGCAACTGTTTTTGGCGTCCAATGACCGGGAAGGCGGACGATATGCCGTCTATGATCGCGCTGGCCGACGCCTGTGCGCATCGGACCCCGCGCAAGTGCCAATCCTCGGCCCGGCCGAACGCTTCACTGGTCCCGCGGCGCAATTGCTCGATAAAGCCCCCTATCTCCTGGTGCGCGTACGCAGCAGCAACGGGGCGCTCGTCGGGTTCATCTATTATTCCAGGGCGCATCTTGAACGGGCGGCTGACCCGGCGACCGCGCTTCAGAATCGGCGGCTGACGCTCTACGAAGGGCATCGCCGGCTTGACCTCACACAATCGCAGCCGCCCCTTGCCGCAGGGGATGGCATCACCAGCCTTTCAGCCCCGCTGGAACCGCCCAATATCGTGCTGACGATGACGGTGCGCGATCCGCCCGAAACATTGGCGCGCACCCTGTCTCTCTTCCTCCCGCTGGTCATGTGGTTCGCCGCTGCCGCGATCGGGTGGTTCGTGGTCAACCGCCTGCTCATCCGGCCCCTCGTGCTCTTGCGTCGCGCCGTGGCCGCCTACCATCCCGGCGAAGTGTTGGAGCCGATGCAAAGGGTGCGCACGCCGGCGCGGGAAATCATTGCACTGGGCGAAACCTTCCGCGAAATCAGCGAAGATGTCGCCACGCATGAGGCCGAACTGGCCGAAGGACTGGACACACAGCGCAAACTGACCCGCGAAGTCCATCATCGCGTCAAGAACAACCTACAGATCATCGCCAGCCTCATCAACCTGCATGCCCGCTCCGCCCATGAGCCAGAAGCCGTGGAGGCCTATGCCTCGATCCAGCGGCGCGTCGACGCGCTGTCTGTCGTGCATCGCAATCATTTTGCGGAACTGGAGGAAAATCGCGGCGTCGGCGTGCGCGCGCTGATCAGCGAATTGTCAGCCAGTCTGAGAAGCACGGCACCCGTTGCAGCACGCCGCTTCGGCATTCAGATTGACAGCGACGATCTGCATATCAGTCAGGATGTCGCCGTGCCGATCGCCTTTCTGGTGACCGAACTGGTAGAATTGGCGATGCGGCTCGATCCGGCGGGCCGGATGCGCATATCGGTCAAGGCCCAGGGCGATGATCGGGCGCTGGTGACCGTCCTGTCCTCGGGCCTTCACGATACGCCGGACATGAAGGCCTATATGAACGAACGCTATGGCCGGGTCCTGACCGGCCTGTCACGCCAACTTCGCCAGCCGCTTGATCATGACGGGGACGCCGGCCGGTTCACCATCGCGATCACCATCGTTCCCTGACAGTCACACCCGCTGATAATCGCGCCTGAACTGGGCAGCAAAGGCCGCGAAACGGCCAGCCGCGATGGCTTCACGGATCCCTTGCATCAATTCCTGATAAAAATGGATATTGTGCTGCGTCATCAGCATGGCGCCCAGCATTTCGCCGGTCTTGACCAGATGGTGCAGATAGGCGCGGCTCCAGGTCGCACAGACGGGGCAGCCGCAGCGCGGATCGAGCGGCCCCATATCCTCGTTGAATTTCGCGTTTCGGATATTGAGCGGCCCGCCCCAGGTGAAAGCCTGCCCATTGCGTCCCGATCGCGTGGGCAGGACGCAATCGAACATATCGATGCCCCGCTCGACCGCCCCGACAATGTCGTCCGGCTTGCCGACCCCCATCAGATAGCGCGGTTTATCGACAGGAAGCATATCCGGCGCGAAATCCAGGGTGGCAAACATCGCTTCCTGCCCCTCCCCGACCGCCAGACCGCCGACAGCGTAACCATCGAAGCCGATGTCGATCAGCTTGTCGGCCGAAACCCGTCTCAGCGCCTCATTCAGCGACCCTTGCTGGATGCCGAACAGCGCCGCGCGCTCCGCATGGTCGCCGCCAGCATCAAATTGATCGCGCGACCGCTTGGCCCAGCGCATCGAACGCTCCATCGACTGCGCCGCCTCGTCATGGGTGCATCCGTTTTTCGTGCATTCGTCAAAGGCCATAACGATGTCGCTGTCGAGCAGGCGCTGAATGTCCATCGAGCGTTCGGGCGTCAGCATGTGCTTCGACCCGTCGATATGGCTGGAAAAAGCGACACCGTCCTCGCTCATCTTGGTAAGCGCCGACAGGCTCATTACCTGATAGCCGCCGCTGTCCGTCAGGATCGGCCGGTCCCACCCCATGAAACCATGCAGGCCGCCCAGTCGCGCCATGCGTTCAGCGCCCGGCCGCAGCATGAGATGATAGGTGTTTCCCAACAGGATGTCGGCGCCGGCCGCGCGGACCTCGGCCGGTCGCATCGCCTTCACCGTGGCGGCAGTGCCGACCGGCATGAAGGCGGGCGTGCGAATGTCGCCGCGCCGCATCTGGATCGTACCGGCGCGGGCCTTGGCATCAGTGGCGGAAATGGAAAAGGAAAATCGGGGCTTCGTCATGCGCGCGCTCTAGGATCGAATGGATCGGCGCACAAGGATAGCGCGGATCACCCGGCCTTGCGGACCCCGTCAAAGAGCAGCATCGCGTCGATGTTGAACCCTTCGATCCGCCGATAGGCACCGACGAAGCGCAGACAGTCGCGCGATAATCGCAAGGGCCAGGAACGGCCCTGCGAATCCTGGAGAGCCAATGTCACACATTGGGAAGGGTCGGACTGTCTCGCCATGCGCAAATGGTAAATGTCAAAGATTAACAAAGCCCTCCTTGCAGACGGCGAAGGGGAGAACCACCGACTGATGCGACATTTTTGCAACATGTCTTTTAGGACACGAGGATTTGGGGCGGCAAGGAGGCAACACCTGCCAACAAAAATGGTTAAACCTCTATCAATCATGATGCTGCTGACGGCATCATTGCGGCGAACCTGATCCTATCATCATCATAAAAGTGGGGCCGCAAATGATTGATTCGGGACGCTTTGTCGTGACACACAACGAGACAGAAGCCGTGAACGACGATCCGATGGAGGACCACAGCCTCACCGATGCGGCAAATGCCGGTACGGAATGGGGACTTTCGCAGGCGTTCAGCCAATCGACCTTATTCGACCTGGGGCAGATCGACGTTCGCTGGGATGAAGACCTGGCCACCTTGTGGGCCTTCATGACGCCGCTCGAAAGGCCCAATTCGAATCTCGGCCTGATGCGTGACACCATGGCTTGGCAAAGGGAAAGCCGCCGCGTCTTCGGCGACAATGGCCCGCTCAAATTCATGGTGCTGGGGTCACGCTTTCCCGGCGTGTTCAATCTGGGCGGCGATCTGGAAATGTTTGCCGAATGCATCCAGCGGCGCGATCGCGAAACGCTGCTGAAATATGGCGTCGCCTGTTGTGAGATCGTCGATCGTATCTGGCATTGCAACGATATGAACATCATCAATATCGGCTTGGCCCAGGGCGACGCACTGGGCGGCGGGCTTGAGGCGCTGCTGTGTTTCGACGTCATCATCGCCGAGCGGCAGGCGCGCTTCGGCCTGCCGGAGGTATTGTTCGGCCTCTTCCCCGGCATGGGCGCCTGGTCCATTTTGCAGCGCCGGGTCGGCCCTGTTCTGGCGCGTCAGATGCTGTCGGAAGGTCGCATCTACACCGCTGATGAAATGTTCGACATGGGCATCGTCAATCAGGTTGTGGAAACCGGAGAAGGTGAAGCAGCAACAATC
The DNA here is from genome assembly GCF_002431195.1 of Sphingobium sp. UBA5915. Taxonomy (NCBI): domain Bacteria; kingdom Pseudomonadati; phylum Pseudomonadota; class Alphaproteobacteria; order Sphingomonadales; family Sphingobiaceae; genus Sphingobium; species Sphingobium sp. UBA5915. The sequence goes on from NZ_DJDV01000057.1 coordinate 130,644, forward strand.
CAGTGGATCCGCGATCATCGGGCGCATCATCCCGGTTATGTCGGCATCAACAAGGCCGCGCGGCGCGTCCATCCTCTGACGCTGACCGAATTGACCGACATCGTGGAAATGTGGACCGAAACCGCTCTGTCCCTGTCGGATCGCGATTTGCGCATGATGCGACGCCTGGCGGCCGCGCAAACGAAGCTGCGCTGATTTGACCCGTCAGGCCCTGCGACGGCGTGACTTGATCGCGGGGTCGGGCCGTCCCGTCCCTTGTAGCGGGCCTGCGGCGATCATATCCGCAATCTGGTCGGCCGGAACCGGCCGGCTGAACAGATACCCCTGGACGTTGGTGAAGCCCGCTTCGCGGGCGTGGCCTAACTGGTCGACCGTCTCGATGCCTTCCGCCACCGTGTCCATGGACAGGTCCCGCGCCAGACTGCCGATCGCCTTGACGATGGCGCGATCTTCTGCATTGGCGCTGACGCCGGCCATGAAGCTCTGGTCGACCTTGAGCGTATCGAACCGGTAAGATCGCAGATACGCCAGCGACGAATAGCCGGTGCCGAAATCATCCAGTGCCAGCCGCAGCCCGATCCGTTGCAATTCACGCAGGATCGCATTGGTCTGCCCGCTGTCGTCCAGGAAAATGGACTCGGTCACTTCCAGTTCCAGCCGGCGGGCCGAAACGCCGGTTTCCAGCAACGCGGCGATGACATTGCCGGGCAGTTCGGGCGATTTGAGCGATGCCGGCGATATGTTGATCGCCACCCGCACATGCTCGGGCCATTGGGCAGCCACTTCGCATGCCCGGCGCAGCACCCAGCCAGTCATCGCTTCGATCAGGCCCATATTCTCGGCGATCGGTATGAATTCGGAAGGCGGGATCGGCCCCAGCACCGGATGTTCCCAGCGAAGCAGGGCTTCGCAAGCCTCTATATGTCCGCTATTCAGGTCGACGATCGGTTGGAACATAAGGTTGAGCTCTCCGCCCGAAAGCGCCCGGCGCAGGCCGGTTTCAATCTCGTGCAACCGGTTGAAGCGCTCCTTGAGCGACCAGTTGAAACTGGCCGACCGGTTCCTTCCCTGCCCCTTCGCCTCATACAGCGCCAGGTCGGCATGTTGCATCAGTTCGTCCATGTCGCGACCGTCCTGTGGCCCGACGGCATAGCCGACCGAAGCCGTCACCTGGAGGTGGTTTTCACCGATTTCGAAACCATGGGCGAAATAAGACACGATTTCCTGGGCGATGCCGGCGGCGGTCACCCGATCTGTGTCGGAGCAGATCAGGACGAACTCGTCCCCGCCGAACCGCGCGATCTTGCCACGCCCCTGGACCACTTCGGTCAGGCGTTCGGCCACCGCGCGCAGCAGTTGATCGCCGACCATATGACCCAGCGAGTCATTGATCTCCTTGAACCTGTCCAGATCCATCCACAGGATCGCGACCGCGTCGTTGCGCTTTTCATTCGTCTGGAAAATGTCCCGCAAACGCATCTGCATCGCCATGCGGTTTTCAAGGCCGGTCAGGCTGTCGAAACGCGCCAGCCGCTCGAATTTTTCGGCCAGCAGCGACTTGTCGCGCTTCCCGATCAGCGCCTGAACCACAATCCTGTGCGTCGTGGCGCTGATTTCCGCCAAGCCCAGCACCATCATCACCATCGCGACGGACAGGACGCGATAGCCTGTCGATCCTTCCAGCCACAGCCCCGTCGCGGTCGGCAGCAAAGCGAGGCACACCTGCCCGATGGCGATTTGCACCCGCCCCGCGTTCCGGCCCGAAATGCCGCCTGCATAGCCCGTGGCCATCGATACGGTCAGCATATGGATGATGCTGTTCCCCGAATTGATGAGCGACACGAACGCCATGAGACCCAGCAGGCCTGCGTAGACCCAAGCGCCAAGTTCATAAGCCAGTTCCCAGCCGCGCGAAGCGACGGCCGTGCCCCGCACCAACTGCCTATGAAAGAATATGGCGGACACGACCCGCAGGGTGGCGACCAGGCAAAGCATGGCCACGACCGCGTGAATGGCCCCGCGATCCGTCATACTGGCGACCACCAAACCGACAGCGACGCCCGTTATCGCACCGATGGTCAGGGAAGCGGGCGACGCGTACAGCGATTCAATCAAGCTGGCATGGACGTCAGCATCCTGCGACCGCTTTCCGACGCGTCGTTCCAACAAAGATTTCAAAACGCGCAAAATGGCGGGTCTCCGATTTGGGTCGCCTTTTCGCAATTTCCCTTTATTTTTTGGTTAATCCGGCATCTGGCCTGGATGATTATTCCTGATCCCGATCAAATTTTCCCGGTCATCCGATCATCATCAGGCTGGCATTCCCCCCCGCCGCGGTGGTGTTGATCGACGTCGACACTTCTTCCAGCAGCCAGTCCAGGCAATAGCCTTGACCATGTACATCGACATGGACCGGGACAATGGGTCCGGGCATGTCGGCGACGCATTGCGCGGTAGCCGCAATCTTGGCGCTGTCGCCTTCGACCAGCGCCGCCGCGAAGGGACCGCTTTCGTTCGTCGAAAAGCATGCGGCCACGTCCTGCGGGAGGTCGGCGGGCAACGTCATCCCCTGTACCACGCCGTGATTGCCGGTCGCCAATATCGCCGCCATCTGCCGGAACAGGCCCTGCCGCGTAGCCGGGCGCATCAACACCCGGCCGCGCGGATGCAACGCGTAAAGATTGCGCTCACCCACTGGGCCTGGCAGCGACAATTCGACGCCCAGGGCCGAAGCATCGCCGGTCCGCCGCGCCTGAGCCGCTGCTTCCCCCTCACCCTGGCGGTCCAGCCAGTCGGCAAAGCCATGCAGCGGCGATCGTAGATGCGTTACCCGCTCGGCAAAGACGGGCGGCTTGGTGGTCAGCCGGCCCAGATAGAGCGGGCCACCGGCCTTTGGCCCGGTGCCCGACAAGCCCCGCCCGCCAAAGGGCTGAACCCCGACGATGGCGCCGATGACGTTGCGGTTCACATAGATATTGCCGACCTTTGCCCGGCTTGTGACGCGGGCGATCGTTTCGTCCAGCCGTGTGTGCAGACCGAAGGTCAGGCCATAGCCGGTCGCATTGATCTGATCGACCAGCGCATCCAGTCCTTCCCGCTTGAAGCGCAGCACGTGAAGAACCGGACCGAAGACTTCGCGCTCCAGATCGGCGATGCCGTCGATCTCGATGATCGTTGGCGCGACGAACGTGCCATGCGCGGTTTCAGGCGGCAGGACGCTTTGTTCAACCCCCCGCCCCTTCGCGCGCATCGCGTCGATATGAGCGATAATGCCGTCGCGCGCCTCCGCTGTGATCACCGGCCCGATATCCACGTTCAGCGCATCGGTGCGCCCGATGCGCAATTCGGCCAGCGCGCCCTTCAACATGGTCAGCGTCCGGTCCGCGACATCCTCCTGCAGGCACAAGATGCGCAGCGCCGAACACCGTTGCCCTGCACTGTCGAAGGCAGAGGCTATGACGTCCGCCACCACCTGTTCGGCCAGCGCCGAACTGTCGACGATCATGGCATTCTGGCCGCCCGTTTCAGCGATCAGGGGGATCGGCCGGCCGGCGCGCGACAGACGCGGCGCAAGCTGGCGCTGGATCAGGCGGGCGACCTCGGTCGACCCGGTGAACATCACCGCCGCCGTTTCCGGGGCCGCGACCAGGGCCGCGCCGATCCGGCCTTCGCCGGGCAGCAGTTGCAGCGCATCGGCGGGAACGCCCGCGTCATGCAGCAATCGCACCGACTCCGCCGCGATCAGGGGCGTTTCCTCGGCAGGCTTGGCCAGCACCGGATTGCCCGCCATCAGTGCGGCGGCAACCTGACCCGTGAATATCGCCAACGGGAAATTCCACGGGCTGATGCACACGACCGGTCCCAGCGACTGCTGCTGTGCGCCAAAGGTCGCGTGCGCCTGCCGAGCGTAATAGCGCAGAAAATCGATCGCCTCCCGCACTTCGGCAATGGCATTGGGCAGCGACTTGCCCGCTTCCCGCACGATGAGGCCGAGCAGGATCGGCATGCGCGCCTGCATCGCGTCGGCCGCCGCTTCCAGCATGGCGGCGCGATCGGACACCGCGCTATTGGGCCAGCGCGACTCTGCGGCGCGGATCACCGCGGCACGCGCATCTGCTTCAGTCGCATCCGTGACCCGGCCGACCACGTCCCGATGATCGGCCGGGTTGAACACGGTCCGCGCTGGCCCGGACGCCTTTTCTGGCGCAGCCGTCCATGCGATTTGCGCGCTTTCCCGCAACGCATCGCCAAGCTGCGCCAATTCGGCCTCGTCGCTCAGGTCCAGTCCGTCGGAATTGCGCCGGTCTGGATACAGATCCGCCGGCAGCGCGATCTGGTCGTGCCGCGCGCCCGGATGGAGCATCGCCTTCACCACCTCCGCCGGGTCGGCAATCAGATCGTCGATCGACACGGCCGGATCGGCGATGCGGTTGACGAAACTGCTGTTTGCGCCATTTTCCAGCAAGCGCCGCACCAGATAGGCCAGCAATGTCTCATGCGTGCCGACCGGGGCGTAAATGCGGCAGGGGCGGTTCAGCTTCTCTGCCCCGACCACCTGCTCATACAGCGGCTCGCCCATGCCGTGCAGGCATTGAAACTCATAATCGCCAACCGAAAAGTCCGGTCCGGCCAGATGATAGATGCTGCTCAGCGTCTGGGCATTATGCGTCGCAAATTGCGGAAACACCACGTCGCGCGCCGCCAGCAGCTTGCGGGCACAGGCGATATAGGCGACGTCGGTATGAACCTTGCGCGTATAGACGGGGAAGTCGGGCAGGCCGTCAACCTGCGCCCGCTTGATTTCCGCATCCCAATAGGCCCCCTTGACCAACCGCACCATGATGCGCCGGTCGCTGCGCCGCGCCAGGTCGATGATCCAGTCGATCACGAAGGGGCAGCGCTTGCCATAGCCCTGCACCACAAAGCCAAGGCCATTCCAGCCGGCAAGATCGGGATCGCCCGCCAGGCTTTCGAGCAGGTCGAGCGACAATTCCAGCCGGTCGGCTTCTTCCGCATCGATATTGAAACCGATGTCATACCGCTTGGACAGCAGCGCCAATTGCTTCACCGCCGGCAGCAATTCGCCCATCACCCGGTCCGCCTGGGCACGGACATAGCGCGGATGCAGCGCCGACAATTTGATCGAAATGCCCGGCCCGGCATAAATGCCGCGTCCGGCCGACGCCTTGCCAATGGCGTGGATCGCCCGTTCATAATCGGCAAAATAGCGCCTGGCGTCGGCGGCCGTGGTCGCGGCTTCGCCCAGCATATCATAGCTGTAGGCGAAGCCCTTGGCCTCCATCTCCTTCGCGCGCTTCAGCGCCTGCTGGATCGTCTCGCCCGTTACGAATTGTTCGCCCATCATCCGCATGGCCAGATCAACCCCGCGCCGGATCACGGGTTCGCCCGCACGCGCGACCAGCCGCGTCAGCGCTGCGCCCAGTCCCCGATCGTCAACACTGCCGACCAACTTGCCAGTGACCACCAGACCCCATGTCGCGGCATTGACGAACAGCGATTTTTCACCACCCAGATGCGCGCCCCAATCACCGTCTGCGATCTTGTCGCGGATCAACGCGTCGCGCGTCGCCGTATCGGGAATACGCAGCAATGCCTCGGCAAGGCACATCAGCGCCACGCCTTCCTGGCTGGACAGCGCATATTCCTGCACCAGGCCCTCGACACCGCTCCCCTTGCGATTGGCGCGCAATGCGGTGACGAGCTTGCGGGTCGTGTCGGCAATCGCATCGCGCATCGCATCGGGCACCGTCGCGGCCGCGATCAATGGCTCCAGCGCCTCCGCCTCGTCGCGCCGGTAGGCAGCGGTGATCGCCTGTCGCAACGGCGTAGGCTGGCGGACGGCGGGGGCGAACTGGGCGAAGGGCTTATCGGTCATGACACCATCATATTCCTGGAATGAACATCATTCCGACTTATGAAATGCTAACTTTTAGGGGAATGGACTTATTCAATTGGCCGTTCTAGGCAATATGGATGGCCAACCTGCCCCAAACAGTCGATCTGGATGAATTTGATCGTCGAATCATCGCCGCGCTGGTGGAAGACGGCCGCATGACGGTTACGGACCTTGCCGAAGCGGTTGGTCTGTCGAAAACACCGTGTCAGGTCAGGCTGAAGCGGCTCCAGCAAGCCGGCGTCATACGCGGTTTTCGCGCGATCATCGACCCCGCAAAGCTTGGCCTCGACCACATCGCCTTCACCGAAGTCAAATTATCGGATACGCGCGAAGCGGCCCTTTGCGAATTCAACGCCGCTGTCCGCCGTATTGCGGAGGTGGAGGAATGCCACATGCTGGCCAGCAATTTCGATTATCTGCTCAAAGTGCGGACGGCCGATATCCGCCGCTATCGCATCGTGCTGGGCGAAAAGATCAGCGCCTTGCCCCATGTCGCCAGCACGTCCACCTTCGTGGCGATGGAAACCGTGATGGAGGCCGGGCATCGTCGGACGAAAAGCGGCCGGTAAGGCGCGGTCGCTTTACAATATGCCATGCAAAGGTCGCAGAGCTGAACGTCAATAGCCCGCTTCCACCGCGATCCGGATGGCGTCGGCGGATGTCGAAACACCCAGCCCCTTCTGCAAAGCCGCCTTGTGCATCTTCACCGTCCGTTCCGACAGGCCCAGCGTAAAGGCGATCTGCTTGTTCAGTTGACCGGCCGCCATCTGCACCAGCACCTGTTGCTGGCGCCGCGTCAACGCCGCGACGCGGTCGCGCGCCATCATCTGACGGGTCGGCCCCAGCCCCGGATCAGTCACTTCCATCAGAGAGCCCAGGAAATATTTGAGCGTCCCGGAATCATCGAAAATGGGGGCAATCAGAACCGCATTGCGAAAAGGCGCGCCGCCTTTCTTGTAATTCAAAATCTCGACCAAGATCGGTCGCCTGTCGCTGATCGCCGCGCGAATTTGACTCGTGAGTTCCGGTTCGGTGCCCGCGCCGCGCATAAAGCGGCAATTGCGGCCTATCACCTCTTCGCGCCTATAGCCCGTCAACGCAAGAAAGGCGGAATTGCACTCGATCACGGGCGTATCGGCGGTGGACGGATCGCAAATCAACGCCGCGATCGGGCTTGCCGCGATCAAGTCGGACAGGGGCGTCCCATGCGCTATCAGTTCCGTTCCCGTCATGACGACACCGACATAAAGCAAACACGGGCCCCATTTCAACTGAACTCCGTCGGCCGCGCGGAGCGCCTTGGAGGTCGCTGGACGGCCGGGCGGAAAGTCCATTTCGGACCATCATCAATATTCCCGGACTGCAATTTCCTAATACTCTTCACGGACCAGATGCGTCGTCGAAAACATCGACAGGCACACCGGCCCCAGTGGGAGATATATGATGGCGATCCTCAATCTCGACCTTCTGAACAGCGATCAGACGATCAACAGTGACAATGCGGACGACACCAATACTGTCAATATTGTGGCGCTTGGCACGCATACTCTGACCGTAGACGGAGTCAGTGCGACCGTCTCCGGGCTGGCGGGAGTCCAGGCGGCCTCTTCGCCGACCTTTTCGGCGGTGAATGACGGCAATCTCACGATCGATTATGGCGCGCTGGGCGCCAATACCCTGTCTGGCGTCACTTATAACGTCGGCGACACATCAAACATATCGGTCCAAGGGCCGTCGGTTCTGGGGCTCAACCTTGGCGCTCAGACCATTAATTTCTCCGGCAATGGCGCCGGGTCGTTCACCTATGACAAGGGGCTGATCGACAGCGTCTCGTCCTTCGACGTGAACGGCTTCGACTGGGGGGACAGTGTTGGCGTCGATGGGTATGAATTTGACAGTTTCGACTATGATTCCGTTTCGGGCAGCGCGACGCTCGTGCTGACGAACGGCGCATTGATCGGCGAACAGACTGTCACCTTCAATATGACCGGCGTCGATCCTGAACTGGCGGCGGCAATCCTCGCCGATCCGGCGAGCTTCGTGGACAGCACCGGCCAGTTCGTGGCCCCCGTCTGCTTCCTGCGCGGAACGATGATCGACACCGATCAGGGCGAGGTCGCGGTGGAGGACATCAAGGCCGGCGATCACGTCCTTTGCCGCGGCGGCCTGCGCACAGTGCGCTGGGTAGGCCACCGCCATGATTGGGTCGATCGCATCCCGCAGGCGCATCTTGACGATATGTGGCCCATCCTGATCGAAGCCAATGCCATCAGCGACGCCGTGCCCAGCAGGGATATCCGTGTTTCGCCATGGCATCATCTTTATGTCGATGGTCTGCTGGTACGGGCAAAGGATCTGGTCAATGGCGCCACCATCCGCCCGGACAAGAGCCTCAAACGCATATCCTATCATCACATTGAATTGGACCAGTTCGATGTGATCCGCGCGCACGGCATCTATTCGGAAAGCTATACCGATGGCGGCAATCGGGACTTTTTCCACAATGCGTCCGTCACCCGTATGACGGTGCAGCCACAGCCCCGGCGGGATGGCAGCCGCCCGGGATTCCATGCGGTGCGCGACGCCAGGACCATAAGCGCGATGCAGAAGCGCCTCGCCGACCGGGCATCGCTTATCGCCGCCGAAACCAAACAGGCGCGCCGCGTCGCCTGACCCCGGGTGCCCGCGCCGCCGTCGTGGCGCGGGCATCCCCTGACCTGCGCCTGCGGGCTGCAAAGGCCAATCCTCATGTATCAGCCCGCTGCGGACCAGTTTGACGATCAGACAACGGCCGAAGCCGACCCCACCGCCCACGCGCGTCGCGCTGGCACGTCGTCCAAACGGCTGATCGCAGGGACGACGCTGGTCGCCTATCCCGACTACCGCGCCACCAATCCTTACCAGGATGGGTTGTACCACTCCTTCGGGGCTGACCTGCGCGTTGAATATGGTCCGATCCAGCACGCCATCGACTTGATCGAGCGCTCCTCTGGCAGCCAGCCCGTATTATTTCACCTGCACTGGCCCGACCCGCTTTTCGCCGACTGCACCGATCGGTTCGACTACCAGATCCGCGCGAGTGAGTTCCTGCACGCCATCCGCCTCTTTCAGGCGCGTGGCGGCGCGTTCCTATGGACGGTGCACAACAGCCTGCCGCATGAACCCATTTTCGAGGATCTGGCGCTGCATTTCCACGCGCGTCTGGCGGCCGCCGCGAACGTCATCCATGTGCATAGTGACGCAGCCATTGCCGAATTGCGCCGCCACTATGCGGTCGACGAAAACAAATGCATCGTTGCCCCCCACGGCAGCTATGAAGGCTGTTATGGCCGCGCCTTCGACACCCATCAAAGCCGTCAGCTGTTGGGATTGGAAAAGGTCGAAACGCTGATCCTTTGCTTCGGTCAAATCCGTTCCTACAAGGGCGTTGACCGGCTGGTCCGGGCCTTTCATGGGCTTGCCGCCCGATCAGGACACGACCATGTCCACCTGCTGATCGCGGGCAAGGTCATGGGCGACTTTACCCCCGCCCACGCCCGCCTTCTGGAGGAAGCGCATCCCCAAATCCATGTGATGGACGGCTTTGCGCCCGACGCCAAATTGCCGCTGCTCTTCGGCGCCGCCGATGTCATCGCCCTGCCCTATCGGCAAACGCTGACCTCCGGTGCGCTGATGCTTGCGGCGCTCTATGGCAAGCCTGTGGTTGCGCCCCGTCTCCCGGCGCTGGACGCAGTCGACGCGATCGGGCTGGGCGTCCGATATGATCCTGAAGCCCCCGACGCGCTGGAAAGCGCCCTTGATCGCGCATTGCGCCTGGGCGATCGCCAAAGAGGGGCGATACGTCGCGCCGGTCGCACCTGGTCGAAGGCAATGTCGTGGGACCAGGTCAGTACCGACTTTCACAATGCCATTGCAGAGCGGCTCACGCCCGATTCTCGGCCTGTCGAGATAGACGGCGAGCCACGAACCCTGTCGGTGTTGCGTCGGCCCCAACCGGAAAGGTCTTTGCTGGCGATCGGCCTGGTCAGCAATGATGGCCAAGACAATCTTGCCGCGCAGCTGACAGCATTGGCGAAGCTGCAAGCCGGGCGTCCGCACGTCTATGTGTTCGACTGCAATCCCCGGCATCGTCCCGATTTTGGGCTGCATGCGCGGGTCGATACCCTGCTGTCGATCGACGCACCTATCGGGTTTGCCGCCGCGGCCAATAGGATGCTGGCACTCATGCGCGCGGACGGATGCGAACAGGCGTTGCTGCTCGATCCCACGCTGCATCTGGATGGCGATGCGCTGGACCATCTCCTGGCGCATCCCCGCCCGGACGCGATGGTGGCGCCCCTGACGCTCGGCGACAATGGCCACGTCGCCGCCGGCGGCTATCGTTGCTGCACCCAGTCCGATGGCCATGTGCATTTGGAGCCAATATTGGTTGGCGAAGATCCCCTGCTGAATCGCAGAGCCTATAAGGCGCAGGCGTCCCCCGCCCCGCTGCTGATACCACTTACCCTGCTCGATCGCGTCGGCTTCCTCCCGGAAAATGCGGTCACGGCGCAGGCGATCATGGACTGGACCCTGCGCGCCACGCGCCAGGGCATTCCCCTCGTCATAGAGCCATCAAGTCAGACGCGGCCGGCCGTTGCCGACAATGCGTCACTCTTCCCCGGCATCGAAACCCTCTATCATGATGTCCGTGCGCAGGTTCAGCGGGCCTTGGCCCTCGGCTCACCGGCCGCGCGCGCAAGTCCCCGACTGGTCGCCGATCATGTCGAGCGGCGGCATATCGCGCCACTGCGCAAAGGCCTCGCCAAATCCCATGCCGACCTGCTCGCGCTTTTCGATCGCTGCGTTCGGGCAGGCGTCGAGGACGGCATGGCCGGGGTCACGGAAATGGTTGACGTGCCGGCACGGATCGATGCGGTCGCGCTGGCGAACGAGGCGGCGTGCGAAGGTCGCATCGACCGAAAAAATGCTGCGCACCTGACCGGCTGGGCCGTAGAGCGTGGCGAAGAAGGGGCCCCCTGGCGTCCTGCCGCACTTTGGCTGTTTCAAAATGGTCGGCCGCTCAAGCGCATCCTGCCACATCTGGACAGGGCCGATCTGGTCGCGGCAGGCTATGGAAGCGCGGCGGGCTTCGACTTTGCGATTCCGCGATCCCGTGATGGAGAACCCGAGCGCTTCGATCTTCGCTACGCCGCCAACGGCCGGCGCGTGCCCGTTTCGACAAGTCTCAAGGGCGATATTTGGCATATGCCGCCGCCTGCCACGACGGGCGTGAAGCCACGATTGAAGGCGATGCTGGAAAGCGTCGGCGATGGCCAACTCAAGGGCTGGGCGCTCGACCTTGCCCATCCCGACATTGCCCTTGCGCTCGACATATTCGTCGACAACGAACTGGCCGCGCGCGACGTCATGGCCGAAATTGACCGTCCTGACCTTCGCCGCGCGGGTCTGGGGGATGGTCGCCACGGCTTCAGCCTTCACCTTCCCAATCGCTTTCTGCTACGCGAAAGCCTGTCGATCGAACTGCGCCTGGCGGGAACCGCGACCAGCCTGACAAAGAAAAGTCTGGCGGTCGCCAATGATCCCCGCGGTTTTTCGCCCTATTCCTGGCTTGGCGACCATCTGCGGTGGGGCTTTTGTGAAGACAGAATGGGCGCGGGTCATGCAGACCATGCGCTGACGCTGCTCAGCCAGTTGGAATTGCAAAAACGTTTGCTGGTGGCGCGGGCGCAGGAGGCACAGGCCGACACATTCGTTTCGATCATCATGCCGGCGCTGAACCGCGCGGCCATCATCGGCGACGCGATCGCATCGGTATTGGCCCAGAGCCACGCGCATTTCGAACTCATCATCATCGATGACGGCAGCACCGACGACCTTCCCGCCGTTCTCGAACGATATCCCGATCCGCGCATCCTGCTGATTTCGAACGCCCGTAACGAAGGCGTATCCGCCGCCCGCAACCGAGGGCTGGACCGGGCATCTGGTGAGATCATCGCCTATCTCGATTCCGACAATAGCTGGGACCCCGACTATCTGGCCGTCATGGTCAACGCCCTGGCTGACCATCGCGGCCATGCCTGCGCCTATGCCGGGCAATCCATATTCCAGGCCGTGACCAGCGCGGATGGCGCCGGACGGGAAGAACGCCGGGCCATCCGCCTTTGCCCCTTCAACCGCAGCCGCCTGGAAGAACGCAATTATATCGACCTTAATATCTTCGTGCATCGCCGCCATCTGGTGGCACTGCATGGCGGCTTTGACAAATCCCTGCGCCGGCTGGTCGATTGGGACCTGATCCTGCGGTATACGTCCGAGAGCCCGCCGTTGATGGTGCCAGCACTGCTCGGCACCTATCGCGCAGGGGCGGCCGACAACCAGATTACCGCGACGGAAGATTTCGCCCGCAACCGCCGCCGGCTTCGCATCGCCAGTCCGGCCAGCCGGATTGCGGGCAGCACGCAGGAACCAAGGCCGCTGGACATGCTCGTAAACGCCCGGTCATCGGCGGATCTGTCGGCCTGGGCGGTCGCCAACGCACGGCTGCGCGCGTCGGCCACCGGCATGGTCGCGGGCGTCTGGATGGAGGACGGCCGTACATTTGGCGCGTGGATCGATCCGCAAACGGGACAACTGGGTGATGCAACAATAGTCGAAAGGATCGGCGCCCTGCTTCGCGACAATGAAATGGACAGGCCGATGCTCATCATCGATAGCGCGCATGTGCTCAGTGCCGACTGGGCGAGCGCACTCGATCGCATATCGCCCGCGCGCAGCTATGCCGCAGCGACGGGCAGGCTTTACGGCCCATCGCGGCCGGGACGGTTTGGTAGCCTCTATCACGACATGACCCCCGAACGGATCAGCGCCGCCATTATCGAATGGAGCCTTGGCCCAGCGCTGCACGGCCAGTCCGTCGACCGCCCCCCAAAAGAATATGTCTTCATTCCAGTCGAACATATAAACCGCCTGAAGCTGTCCGCTTCGCTGTCCCGGTCCACTCCAGACATGCTGGACCATTATTTCGACTCCTTCGCGACGGAGCCGGTGTCCAGCCTTTATCTGCCCGACCTCATCGCCTGTCATCGCGATGATATTCCGCCCTGGGCCTGACGCCCCCGGTTAGCTTATTGAAGTCTTTACCCCGCCAGGGGTAGGGAGAACGCAATCCTCCTTCACCGGAACCTGCGATGCGTCTTCTGCCTGCCCTGCCCTTGCTGCTGCTAGTCGCCCTGCCCCAGCCGGCCTTTGCTCAGGTCGCAGCGGCAGACAGCGGCGACACGGCATGGACACTGACCTGTTCCATCCTTGTGCTGGCCGCGGCGCTGCCGGGCGTGATGCTGCGTCATGCCGGGCTTGTGAATGTCCGCAACGCACTGTCGGTGATGGCGCAGGGAACTGCGGTAGTGGCGATCGTTTCGCTGGCCTGGGCGATCGCGGGCTATAGCCTGATCTATGCACCCGGCGGCGGATGGATCGGCGGGACTACCAATCTGATGCTCGCTAATCTTGCGGCGCTGCGCGACGGGCTGACCATCCCGGAATCGGCGTTCGTCCTCTTCCAGATGGCCGCCGCATTGATTGCCGTATCGCTGCTGGTTGGCGCCGTTGCGGAACGCACACGTCTGGCCTGGTTCATGGGCTTTGCCCCTTTATGGTTGCTGATGGTCTATGTGCCCATCACCCATGCGATTTGGGCGGGCGGCTGGCTCGCGCAACTGGGCGTCATGGACTTTGCCGGCAGCCTCGTCGTCCACGCTTCGGCAGGCTGGTCCGCGCTGGCCCTTGCACTGATCGTCGGCGCTCGGCGGCAGCCTCCCGCCGCTGGCCACAGCCCGGTGCTGGCACTGGCGGGCGGCGGGTTGCTGTGGATCGGTCTGTCTGGACTGGTCGGCGGCTGGGCGCTGGGCGCAACCGATGATGCGGCCACCGCACTCCTCAACCATCATTTCGCCGCCTGCGCCGGCGCGCTGCTCTGGATCGCGACTGATCGCCTGCTTGGCGCGCGCAGCAGCGCCACAGGCGCGATGGCGGGCGCGCTTGCCGGCATCGCCGCCATCGCCGCCTCGGCCGCATTGGTGGGAAGCGGCGGCGCAATGCTCATCGGCGGGATCGCCGCTCTCCTATCCCGCCTGGGCTTGGCTGTTACGCAACGCTGGATCGACGATGCGGCGCAGATTTTCGTCATCCACGGCGTTGGCGGCCTGGCCGGGGCGCTTTTGCTGCCGCTTGGCGTCCTGCCGCTACTGGGGGGCGTGGGTTTCGAAGCGGGCATCAGCCTTACCGACGCGATCGTCGGCCAGCTCATCGGCATCATCGTCGTCGCGTTCTGGGCCATGGCGGGGAGCGCAATCGTCGCTCTGGCCATATCGGTGATCATCCCGATGCGCGTTGCCGAACCGGTCGAGAATGAGGGGCTGGACGCTGCACATCATGGCGAACAGAGCTGGGACTTCCGCTAAAGTCATGCCCATCGCGGTCGGCATCTTCGCGCATCAGGAGGAGCGGCGGATCACCGCCTGTCTCGCATCGCTGCCGCTGGACCGACCGGACACGATTTTTCATGTCCTTATCAATGGCACGACCGACATGACGGTCGATCGCGCGAAGGCTGCGGCCCGGGGCCGGAGCTGCGTCATCGTCCACGACATTGCGCGGGGCGGCAAATCCCGGACGTGGAATCACTTCGTTCATGACCTGCTGACTGGCAGGGAAACAACCGTCATCTTCATGGATGGCGATGCCGAAATCGCATCTGGCTCAATCGACGCGCTCGTCGCTGCTCTTGCAAGTCATCCTTCTGCCAATGCAGCCGCCGGCATGCCGATGAACGGCCGCAAAGTGGAAATGTATCGCGCAGGCCTGCGCGCCGAAGGCGGCCTGTTCGGGGATCTTTATGCCCTGTCGGGTCGCTTCGTCGCGGCTATTCGGGCCAAGGATATTCGCCTGCCCGATGACCTCATTGGCGACGATGGGATGGTCGCGGCCTGGGCGCACACCGACCTGGAGGCAGACAGCCAATGGGAGCATGACCGGGTCATTGCCTGCGAAGAAGCAGGGTTTGTAGCGGAACAGGTCAGCCTCTGGCGACCATCGACTTGGATCATGCAATATAAGCGGCTGATCAACTATTCGGTGCGCTTCTATCAGAACCGGATCGTGTCCGACATCATGGCGCGTGAAGGCCCCGGCGGCCTGCCCCGCAGACTTGCAAGCCTCTATGGCCAATGGCTGCCACGCTGGCGGCCGCGGCCCGGTTTGACGGGCTGGTTCGATCGCAAGGCGCTCGCGCGGATGCGCAACGCAGTGCAAGGCTGAAACGGATCGCGCCGCTCGGACCCGGTGATCCGAGCGGCGCGCACAGCCCCTGCCGCTTTGGCTTTACGCTTTAGCGGTCGCGGCCTGCCAGTTCCTTGTTGATATACAGCGCCACCATGGTCGCGATCGCGCCCGAAAGCAGGTACACGCCAGAAGCGGCCAGGCCGAACTTGACCGAGAGCAGCAAGGCCACGAGCGGGGCAAAGCCCGCACCGACCAGCCATGCCAGGTCGGACGTCAGCGCGGAGCTGGTATAGCGCGCCTCCGTCGCGAAGTTGGACGCGACCACGCCGGAAGACTGGCCAAATGCCAGGCCAAGCAGCATGAAACCCAGGATCATGAAGGCGACTTCGCCCAGATCACCCCCGTTGAGCAACAGCGGCGCCATGAGCGCGAAGACCGCGATCCCGCCGGCCGACCAGCCCAGCAGCGAACGCCGCCCGATCTGGTCGGCAACGAAACCCGAAACGACGATCGCCAACAGCCCCACCGCAGCCCCGATCATCTCGATCACCAGGAAGCGCTCGATCGGCTGATCGGTATAGAGCGCGATCCAGGACAGCGGAAACACTGTCACCATATGGAACAGGGCGAAACTGGCGAGCGGCGCAAAGGCGCCGATGACGATGTTGCGGCCTTCGCGCTTGACAGTCGGGAGAACCGGCGATGGAACCAGATCGCGCTGCTCGAACAAGCGTTCAAACTCATGGGTCACGACGATGCGCAGGCGCGCAAAAAGGGCCACCACGTTGATCGCGAACGCGACGAAGAAGGGGTAGCGCCAGCCCCAGCTGAGGAAATCGGCTTTCGACAGGGTGAGCAGGAAGAAGGCGAACAGGCCGCTCGCCACCAGCAGCGCCAGGGGCGCGCCTAGCTGCGGCACCATGGCGTACCATCCGCGCTGATGCTGCGGCGCGTTGAGCGAAAGGAGCGAGGCGAGGCCATCCCATGTGCCGCCAAGCGCAAGGCCCTGCGCCGCCCGTAAAATGACAAGGACGACCGCGGCATAATGGCCAATCGTCTCATATCCTGGTAGGAAGGCGATCGCCACGGTGGAGCTGCCAAGCAGGAACAAGGCGGCGGTAAGCTTCGTGCCGCGACCATAGCGACGGTCGATCGCCATGAAGATCAGCGATCCGATCGGCCGTGTGATGAAAGCGACCGCAAAGATAGCGAAGGAATAGAGCGTCCCGGTCAGCGCATCGACATAAGGGAAGACCAGGCTGGGGAACACGATCACCGAAGCGATGGCGTAAACGAAGAAGTCGAAAAATTCGGAGGTGCGACCGATGATCACACCGATGGAAATATCCCCCGGCGCAACCTTGTGGTCGCGCGCATTGATCCTGCGCGCGTCATCCTCAAGTGACGTGGAGGTGAAGGCTATGGCCCCTGAACTCATCTACATCCGCTCCTTGGCTGGGCCGCCGGTGCGGTATGCTCGTCTTCCAGCGGCCAGGGAATGGCAACATAACAGAAAACCGACAGAGTCTAAGCAGTATCCCAGGCCAGACAGAATTTTTGCGCCTGCACAGCTTTGGACAAATTGCCCACTGGCCGACTCAGACATGAAAGGCTAGGCGCGCGCCATGTCACAGCCACACTCTCCGCTAAGGATCAGGCTTTTGCGCTGGTCCGTTCCGATTCTGGCAGCGCCGCTCGCGGGCTGTAACTGGGTCGTGATGAACCCGTCGGGCGATATTGCACTGCAACAGCGCGACCTGATCCTGATTTCGACGGCGCTGATGCTGCTGATCGTGCTGCCGGTCATGGCGCTCGTCGTCGTCTTCGCCATGCGCTATCGCGCGACCAACAAGGCGACCGATGCCGACTATGATCCCGATTGGGATCACAGCACCAAGCTGGAATTGCTGATCTGGTCGGCGCCGCTGCTGATCATCATCGCGCTGGGCGCACTGACCTGGGTCAGCACGCACAAGCTGGACCCCTATCGGCCGCTCGACCGGATCGACGCGAAGACCGCCGTCGACCCCAAGGTCAAGCCGATGACGGTGGAAGTCGTCGCGCTCGACTGGAAATGGCTGTTTATCTATCCCGACCTTGGCGTTGCGACCGTCAACGAGCTGGTTCTGCCCACCAATGTGCCGGTGCGTTTCGACATCACCGCATCGACCGTCATGAACAGCTTTTACGTTCCTGAACTGGCGGGCCAGATCTACGCGATGCCGGGGATGAAGACGCAGTTGCATGCCGTCGCCAACAAGCCCGTCACGGGCACCGGCTTTTCCGCCAATTATTCGGGCGCGGGCTTCACCCATATGCGCTTCGCGTACAAGGCAATGGACCAGGCCGGGTTCGACGCCTGGGCGGCGCAGGTCAGGGCCAGCAAGGTCTCGCTCGATCGCAATGTCTATCTGGCCCTCGCCAGGCCCAGCGAAAAGGCGCCGGTCGCCTATTTCGGCGCGACCGACCCCAAGCTGTTCGATGCCATCGTCAACCTGTGCCCCAAGCCCGGCCAGCGTTGCATGAGCGAGCTTATGCACGTCGACATGATGGGCGGTGCAGGCAAGGAATCGGCGCACGACACGCAGGGCCTGCAATATGACTTCCCCAACAGCCATGTGATCGAACAGAGCGACCAGAATAAGGGGCAGGAAACCGCCCCCGACGCGCCTGGCGCACCCGGTCCGCACCACGAACCGGCGAACGACCACAGCAACCACAGCGGCGCTGACGCGCACGCGCAGCATCGGTAAGGCCCATGACTGGTACACTCACAACAACCCAGATGATCTTCGGTCGTCTGACCTGGGACAGTTTCCCATGGCATGAACCGATCGTCGTCGCGACCTTCTGCGCCGTCGTCCTGGGCGGCGCGGCGGTGGTCGGCGCGCTCACTTATTTCCGCCTGTGGGGCTATCTCTGGAAGGAATGGTTCACCAGCGTCGATCACAAGAAGATCGGCATCATGTACATGGTGCTGGGCCTCATCATGTTCCTGCGCGGCTTTGCCGACGCCATCATGATGCGCCTGCAACAGGCCTGGGCCTTCAACGGTTCCGAAGGCTATCTGAACGCCCACCATTATGACCAGGTGTTCACCGCGCACGGCGTCATCATGATCTTCTTCGTGGCCATGCCCTTCATCACGGGCCTCATGAACTATATCGTCCCGCTCCAGATCGGCGCGCGCGACGTCAGCTTCCCCTTCCTCAACAATTTCAGCTTCTGGATGACGACGGGCGGCGCGGTGCTGGTGATGTGTTCGCTGTTCCTGGGCGAATTCGCCCAGACCGGGTGGCTCGCCTATCCCCCCCTGTCGGGCATAGACTACAGCCCGGCCACCGGCGTCGACTATTATATCTGGGCGCTGCAGGTGGCGGGCGTCGGCACGACATTATCGGGCATCAACCTGATCGCGACCATCGTCAAGATGCGCGCGCCGGGCATGAGCCTCATGAAGATGCCCGTCTTCACCTGGACGTCGCTGTGCGCGAACGTGCTGATCGTCGCATCCTTCCCGATCCTGACCGCCACCCTGGTCCTGCTCTCGCTCGACCGCTATGTTGGCACAAACTTCTTCACGAACGACTTCGGCGGCAACCCGATGATGTACGTGAACCTGATCTGGATCTGGGGTCATCCCGAAGTCTACATCCTCATCCTGCCGCTCTTCGGCGTCTTCTCGGAAGTCGTGTCGACCTTCTGTAGCAAGCGCCTGTTCGGCTATACCTCCATGGTCTACGCCACCTGCACGATCATGGTGCTCTCCTACCTTGTCTGGCTGCACCACTTCTTCACCATGGGATCGGGCGCCAGCGTCAACAGCTTCTTCGGCATCACGACGATGATCATCTCGATCCCGACGGGCGCGAAGCTGTTCAACTGGCTCTTCACCATGTATCGAGGCCGCATCCGGTTCGAATTGCCGATGATGTGGGCGGTTGCCTTCATGCTGACCTTCACGGTCGGTGGCATGACCGGCGTCCTGCTCGCGGTGCCGCCTGCGGACTTCGTGCTCCACAATTCGCTGTTCCTGATCGCGCACTTCCATAATGTGATCATCGGCGGCGTGCTGTTCGGCCTGTTCGCGGCGATCAACTATTGGTGGCCCAAGGCGTTCGGTTTCCGCTTGAACCAGTTCTGGGGCAAGGTCAGCTTCTGGTGCTGGAACATCGGGTTCTGGCTGGCCTTCGGTCCGCTCTATGTCCTGGGCCTGATGGGCGTCACCCGCCGCATGCGCGTGTTCGACGATCCGTCGCTGCAAATCTGGTTCGTCATCGCCGCGATCGGCGCCGCCATCATCGCAGCGGGCATCGGCGCCATGCTCATCCAGTTCGCCTGGTCGATCTGGAAGCGCAAGGAACTGGCGGTCGAGGGCGATCCCTGGGATGGGCGCACGCTCGAATGGGCGACCAGCTCGCCACCGCCGGAATATAATTTCGCCTTCACGCCGGTCGTCCACGACGCCGACAGCTGGGCGGATATGAAGAAGCACGGCTATCAGCGCCCGGTCACCGGCTTCAAGGCGATCCACATGCCCAGCAGCACCGGCACCGGCGTCATCCTCGCCGCCCTGTCGACGCTCTGCGGCTTTGCCCTCATCTGGTACATCTGGTGGCTGGCAGGGCTTGGCTTCATCGGCATCGTGGCGGTCGCGATCGCCCATACCTTCAACTACAAGCGCGACTTCTACATTCCCGTAGAGGAAGTGACGCGCACCGAGGAAGAGCGTACGCGCATCCTCGCGGCGGGAGTCTGATCCATATGAGCAGCGCAACTGCAAACGCGCCAGCGGAGCCTCGGGCCTATCATCTGCCCGAGGAACCCCACCTCCACGAAGGCCACAGCACCATGCTGGGCTTCTGGATGTATCTGATGAGCGACTGCCTCATCTTCGCCATCCTGTTCGCCACCTATGCGGTGCTCGGCGGCAGCTATGCCGGCGGGCCGGGTCCCAAGGACCTGTTCGATCTCAACCTCATCGCGCTCAACACCGCGATGCTGCTGTTTTCATCCATCACCTACGGCTTTGCCATGCTGGCGATGGAAAAGAACCGCATCAGCGCGACGCAGGGCTGGCTGTTCGTCACCCTGTTGTTCGGCGGCGCCTTCCTCTTCATCGAACTCTATGAATTTTCGCACCTGATCCATGAAGGCGCGGGTCCGACGCGATCGGCCTTCCTGTCGTCCTTCTTCACGCTGGTCGGCACGCACGGCCTGCACGTCACCTTCGGATCGATCTGGCTGGTGACATTGATGGTCCAGGTCGCGAAGAAAGGCCTCATTCCCGCCAACAAGCGCCGCCTGATGTGCCTGTCGATGTTCTGGCACTTTCTCGACGTCATCTGGATCGGCGTCTTCACCTTTGTCTATCTGATGGGAGTCCTGCGGTGAGCGACGCTGTCCATAGCCACAACGCCCATGGACATGGGCATGATCATCATGACGATCATCATGAAGAAGGCGCGCATGGCAGCTTTCGCAGCTACATGATCGGCTTTGCCCTGTCGGTCATCCTGACGGCCATCCCCTTCTGGCTGGTGATGACCGGGACGCTGGCCGATGCGCAGGTCACCGGCTTCATCATCCTGGCCTTCGCGGCGGTCCAGGTGGTCGTGCACATGATCTACTTCCTGCACATGAACAGCCGCGTCGAAGGCGGCTGGTCGTTCATGGCGATGATGCTGACCATCGTGCTGGTCGTCATCGTCCTGTCGGGCTCGATGTGGGTCATGTATCACCTCAATGCGAACATGATGCCGCATGCCGACATGCAGATGGATATGGGTTCGACGCAGGAAATGCGTATGTCCAACGAAATGAGCGAGATGCCGTGACATCGCCCGAGACCGGGGAGCGCCGCCGGCGGTCCCCGGGCTTCCTGATCGGCCTGACGCTGATCGCCCTGCTTCTCTTTTCCGGATTCTGCGCCCTGGGCGCGTGGCAGGTCCAGCGCCTCGGCTGGAAACGGGACCTCATCGCCCGGGTGGATACCCGGATCCATGCCACGCCCGTGCCCGCTCCCGCCAAAGCCGATCCATCCGACGAATATCGGCATATATTCGCGACCGGCACCTTCCTTCATGATCGCAGCACATTGGTTCAGGCGGCGACGGTCCGCGGCGCGGGCTATTGGGTCCTGACCCCGTTGCGGCAGCGGAACGGCGCGCTTCTGATGATCAATCGCGGCTTTGTGCCGCCCGATGCGAAGACCCGCTATGATCGTCCCGCAGGGCAAGTGACGGTGACGGGCCTGCTGCGCCTGTCCGAACCGGGCGGTGGTTTCCTGCGCGCCAATGATCCATCCAACGATCGCTGGTATTCGCGCGACATTGCCGCGATCGCCACCGCGCGGCGGCTGGCGCCAGCCGTCACCAGCTATTTCATCGATGCGCAGGCTGGCCCCTTCCCCGACCGGTTGCCCGTTGGGGGGCTGACCGTGGTCCGCTTTCCCAACAACCACCTGCAATATGCAATCACCTGGTTCGCTCTGGCGGTCATGACGGTTGCAGCCTACATCATCGTCATGCGGCACACGGCAACCGACAAGCGCCCATGACCAGCCCCGCGCCGACCCGCGCGCGCTGGCTTCCCAGCCGCTGGCCGGCCGACGCCGCCGGGCGCAAGAATATGGTCCTGCTGGTCCAGCTGCGCTGGATCGCCATTGCGGGGCAAATCGCCACCATCCTGCTGGTACATTTTGGCATGGGCATCCGCCTGCCGATCCTGCCCATGCTCGTCGTCCCCTGCATCGCGGCGGCCATGAATTTGGGCAGCATATTGGTTGTGCGCGGGCGCACCGATATCAGCCATGCCGAATTGTTCCTCGCCCTCCTCTTCGATGTCGTGGCTTTGACGACGCAGCTTTATCTCAGCGGCGGGGCGACCAATCCCTTCATCTCCCTCTATCTGGTGCAGGTGGCGCTCGGCGCCATGCTGCTGCATCATTGGAGCGCGTGGGGCATCGTGGCCATGTCGGCGCTCTGCGCTGCCGGGCTGACCTTCGTCTACCGGCCGCTCGACCTTACCGAAATGCTCGAAGGCCATTTGTTCGACCTGCATATCCTTGGCACCTGGGTCTGCTTCGTGATGATCGCGGTGCTGCTGGTGCTGTTCATGACCCGCATCAACCGCAATCTGCAGGATCGCGAAACCTATATGGCCAAGATGCGGCAACACGCGGCGGAAGAAGAGCATATCGTTCGCATGGGGCTGCTCGCGTCGGGCGCTGCACATGAACTGGGCACGCCGCTCGCGCAACTAGCTGTCGTGCTGGGCGACTGGCGGCACATGCCCGAAATCAACCGCCATCCGACCCTTATGGAAGAGGTCAGCGAAATGCAGGCCGCCGTCCAGCGTTGCAAAACGATCCTCAGCGGCATCCTTCTGTCCGCGGGCGAAGCGCGCGGCGAGGCGCCGATGGTAACCGACGTGCGCGCGTTCATCGACCACATCGCCCAGCAATGGCGTGATGCTAATCCTGACCTGCCGCTGCGGTGCGATTTCGGCCCGCATGATTATCCGCGCATCATCGCCGATCCGGTCATCCGCCAAGCCGTGACCAATCTTCTCGACAATGCGCGCGAAGCCGGGGCGACCTATATCAATCTGATGGTCAGCCGGGACAGGGAATGGCTCCACATGGCGGTCCGCGACAATGGTCGGGGGTTCAGCCCAGACATGCTGGCCGATTTCGGCAAACCCTATCGATCGAGCAAGGATCGGCAGGGCAGCGGCCTTGGCCTGTTTCTGGTCGTGAATGTCGTGCGCAAACTGGGCGGCCGCGTGGACGCCAGCAATGGCGCGGACGGCGGCGCGATGGTCCAGATGCGTCTACCGCTTTCGACCGTCGCTCTGGAGGAGGATGGCGATGTCGACTGACAAGCAATTGCTGATCGTGGAGGATGACGAAGGATTTGCGCGCACGCTGAAGCGCTCCTTTGAGCGGCGGGGCTACGACGTCTTGTCGGCCAACAGCCTGGAGAGCGTGACGGCCCTGCTGGCGTCACACCGCCGCCCTGGCTTTGCTGTCGTCGATCTCAAGCTTGGCTCGCAATCGGGCCTTGCCTGCGTCCAGGCGCTGCACGCGCATGACCCTGCCACGGTGATCGTGGTCCTGACAGGCTTTGCCAGCATTGCGACGGCTGTCGAAGCAATCAAGCTGGGTGCCACCAACTATCTCGCCAAACCCTCCAACAGCGACGATATAGAGGCCGCTTTCGCGCGTTCGGACGGAAACCCGGATGCGCCGCTCGCCCCTCGGCCAACCAGTATCAAGACGCTGGAATGGGAGCATATCCACGAAGTGCTCAAGGATAGCGACTTCAACATATCGGAGGCGGCCCGGCGCCTGGGCATGCATCGCCGCACACTCGCGCGCAAGCTCGCCAAGCGTCAGGTCGGCTAGACAAGGCCGGATCGTTGTTCCGCCACTGACGTTATGGTTGGATGCCGACAGGCGCAAAGGGGGACAGCATGGCCGACATGTTCAAGACATGGCGCAAGGCGACACGGCTGGCGCAGAAGCGGCGCCCGATTTCAGCAGCTTTGGCCTTACAGGATTTGTTCAAGCCCGCCGCTTCGGCGCGCGTTCGCAAGCGGTCCAAGCCGCAACCAGGCCCCCAGGAAACGCGGCCGAACCCAGGCAGTTTTATCACCGCAAAGCATAAGAGCCGATATGGCGTCATCGCCTACCGTCTTTACACTCCGGTCGGCTCGTCCCGGCGTCGCATGCCGCTGCTCGTCATGCTGCACGGCTGCACCCAGACGGCGGAAGACTTTGCGACAGGCACGCGCATGAATCAGCTCGCCGACGAGCTTGGCGTGCTGGTGCTCTATCCCGAACAGTCGCAGAAGGCCAATTTCGCGCGCTGCTGGAATTGGCACACACCCGAAAATCAAAGTGCAGGCGCTGGTGAAGCCGGCATGATCGCTTCGCTGACGCGCCACGTCATCGGCCTTTGCAACGCTAATCCTGCCCGCATCTATATTGCCGGCATATCGGCGGGCGGCGCGGCCGCGGCGATCATCGGCGCCGCCTATCCTCGGCTATATGTCGCGATCGGCGTCCATTCCGGCGTTGCTGTGGGAGATATCCAGACCCTGCGATCGGCGCTGACGGCCATGCAGGGCAAGGGGGGCGCGCGGCCAACGGGCAAGCTCCCGCGGCAATTGCCCACCATCGTCTTTCACGGCGATCAGGACAAGGTCGTACACCCGTCCAATGCCGGGGGCTTCCTACATAATCTGGAACGCGCCGCCATGGGACCGCTGACGCTGCGGACCGTAACGGGCACGTCCGACGGCGGCCGCGCCTTCACGCGCCGTGTCTTTCAGGGTCGAGCGGGAAGCGCCTTGTTAGAGGAATGGATCGTCCACGGCAGCGGCCATGGCTGGTCGGGCGGCAGTCCGCTGGGGTCGCATACCGATCCTGCCGGACCGGATGCATCGCGCGAGATGCTGCGCTTCTTTCTCGCTCGCAGACGGGGCGTCTGACCTGCTCCCCGCCTCCATAAACCGGCAGCGATCGGCCACTAGACACCGCAGGTCCGCCGCGCTGGCGCTTCCGAAAGAAACCGTGAGAGGTGAGGGGAACCGCTAATTGGCCAATAAACGGCGTAAATGAGCCATTTTGACGGCATCCGTTTTTCAGAACACCCCCAATCATACCCCCACACGCGTTAGCTAGGGGTGAATTGTGGCTTGCAGATCGCAGCCGATCATCAAGCGCCGTACGCCAGTGCCTTGCAGGTTCGTCGGTCTGTATCGGGCAAGGTGACCGGCTCCGATACATAAGCTTGGACTTACACACCCTACGCCGCCATGCGGCAGAAAGAGATTGTTAAGCAATAGGTTACGCGAAGTTGTTCCTCTACAAAGAGGAGCAAGTCAATGCAAGCAAATGGCTATCTGCTACCAGCAATGGAAGCCTCGAATCATTCCTCGACCCGATCCGGTGATTGGCGTGGGAGTGGTGAAAATGCAAAGCCGAACAATCGGGTTAGGCTCAATGGCAACATCGTCCGGCGCAAACCGGGCAAGCGCATCAGGGAGTATTGGGATATCGACCTGCCGGGCTTTGGCCTGCGGGTAAATCCAGGCGGAAGGCGGACATGGTTCGTGCTCTTCCGCCAGCGCGGCAAGCTGCGGCGCGTGTCGCTGGGTACCTCCCGTGACATCTCGCCCGCCACTGCCCGCCGCCTCGCGCGGGCGAAGCTGGCCGAAGTGGCGCTCGATGGGTTGCCAACGCGCAAGAAGGCCCGCGCTGCGCAGAAGAGCGATGCGCCCCTGCTGCGCGACTACGCCGAACGCTTCTGGGCCGACTACGCGCGGCACTGGAAACCTTCGACCCGCAAGCGCAACGAGAGCGCCATTTTCAAGGAAATCCTCGGCGCGTTCGGCGACCGGCGGATCGACGACCTGGCGAAGGGCGACATCCTCTTCTGGCGCGATAGCTTTGTCGAGCGCCCTGGTGTTTTCAACCGCACCTTGCCGGTGTTCTCGGTGATGATGGGCTATGGCGAGCGCCTTGGCCTGCGTCCGCGCGGCTCCAATCCCTGCAAGGGCACGCCGCGCTACAAGCGCAAGCCAATTGAACGGTTTCTGTCGCCACACGAATACGCGCGGCTAGCCACGGCATTGCGAGACTACGAGGCCGAGCAGCCGCTCTATGTCGCGGCGATCCGCCTGCTGATCTTCACCGGCGCGCGTTGCGGGGAGATCGAGCAACTGCGCTGGGAATGGGTGCAGGAGCCGCGCCTGATGCTGCCGGACAGCAAGACCGGCGCGAAGATCGTCTATCTTAACCGGCAAGCTGTGGATGTGATTGCATCGCTCCCGGACCGGAAAGCAACCGGCCTGCTGTTTCCCTCGTTCCGCAATCCCGCCAAGCCGATCAGTCTTGGCGTTCACTGGTCGAAGATCCGCAACCGAGCGGCCCTTCCGGATGTGCGGCTCCATGATTTGCGCCACAGCTTCGCCTCGGTCGCAATCCGCGACAGCATCTCGCTGATGGTGATCGGCAAGCTGCTGGGCCATGCGCTGGCAGAAACGACGACCCGATATGCCCACCTGTCCGACGAGATCGTCGCCGATGCCGCCGAGCGCGTATCCGGCTCCATCGCGCGCCTGATCGGAGTCGGGCAATGACCGCGATAACCCTGCGAGGGATCGTTGCCGAGGAACTGGGTAGTCTCCGACTCTATGTCAAAGGCAAGTGCGGTGGCCTGGGTGAGCTGCGCAAGACGTGCTGGACGCGCGAACTGCCGGGATTCGGCACCCGGCATTATGCCAGCGGACGCAAGGTTTATATCGTCCAGGCGCGAATGGAAGGGCGCACCCGCACCGTGACGATCGGCAACACCAAGGTACTGAGCCGTGCGCAGGCAATGGATGTGGCACGCCGTGTCCTGCTCCGCGCCCAGACCGGCGAGAACCCGGCAGAGGAGCGCAATCGGCTGCGTAAAGTTCCCTCCTACCGGGAATTCCTAAAGACCTACTGGGAGCGCGTGTCGCCCAAATGGAAACCGTCCACGCTCTACACGCATCGCTACTATAA
Source organism: Sphingobium sp. UBA5915 (assembly GCF_002431195.1). NCBI lineage: Bacteria > Pseudomonadati > Pseudomonadota > Alphaproteobacteria > Sphingomonadales > Sphingobiaceae > Sphingobium > Sphingobium sp. UBA5915. The sequence continues at coordinate 157,400 of NZ_DJDV01000057.1, forward strand.
GCGGAAATATCTCGATCGCGCGTTCGAAGGCCTGTTCCTCGATGAGATCGAAGAGCGCCATGTGCAGGAATGGTTCAACCGGATCACCAACACGGGCGGCCCCGGCGCGGCCAACCGTTGCGGTGAAATCCTGCGCGCTATGTTCAACAAGGCCGAGCAATGGGGTGTTCGCCCCGAAGGCTCGAACCCCTGTCTCTACATCCGCAAGAACAAGGGGCGGAAGTGCGAGCGATTCCTGTCCGATCAGGAGTTCAAGCGGATCGGAGAAGTGCTCGACCGGCACGGCAAGACTTTCCCGCTGCATTGCGCGGCGATCAGGCTGCTGATCCTGACCGGCTGCCGCAAGTCAGAGATCACCTGCCTTCAATGGAGCGAGGTACGCGGGCGACGTTTGCTTCTGACCGACAGCAAAACCGGGCCGCGCACGGTCTGGCTGGCCGAAGCGGCTGCAACCATCCTCCACGCGCTGCCGCGCCGTGAGAAGCAGCGCTATGTGTTCTGGAACCCGGTCACCCAGCGCCCGATCACGGACATCGGCAATTTGTGGAGCAAGCTGCGCGACGAGGCGGGGCTACAAGGCGTCCGAATTCATGATCTGCGGCACAGCTTTGCCAGCCATGCCGCCGCCCACTCTGAAACCCTGCCGATGATCGGCAAGCTGCTCGGCCATGCCGATGTGCGGACGACCACCCGCTATGCTCATCTTGACGACGGGCATGTCATCGAGGCAGCGCAGCGGATCGGCGACCTGATCGAGCATAGCATGAGCGGCTCATATTCATTGAGCCGTAACACTAAGTATGATAGTGGGCCGTTGCTGCATGACTGAGAACCCGCGCATCCGCATCTACGCCAACCGCTGGTTCGCCAAGTTCGCGGCAAAGGAAAAGATCAGCGATGCCACGCTTGCTGATGCCGTAGATCGGGCCGAATCCGGCCTGATCGATGCCGATCTTGGCAGCGGCCTCATCAAGCAGCGTATCGCGCGCCAGGGCGGAGGCAAGTCGGGCGGTTATCGCTCGATCATGCTCTTCCGCTCGGGCGAGCGGGCCATATTCGTGTTCGCCTTCGCCAAGAGCGACAAGGCGAACCTGAGTGCGGCGGAACTGAAGGTCTATCGCAAGGCTGCCAGCATCATGCTGGAACTGGGCGATGACCAGATCAAAACGGAAGTTGAAGCAGGCCGATTGGTCGAGGTGAAAGACGATGAGCAAGGCTAAGGCAAAGACCTACAAGAGCGAGGCGATGGCCGCCGTCCACGAGATGATGGAGGGCCTTTACGACGCGGGCAGCATCGACAAGCGCACCATGCGCGAGTTCGACGAAGCCTGCCTTGCGCCTGCGCCCGTCCTGTCGCCCGACGAGATCAAGGCCATCCGTGAAGCAGAGCATGTCTCGCAGCCGGTCTTTGCCCGTTATCTCAACGTGTCGAAGAACCTCGTGTCAGACTGGGAACGTGGAGCGAAGAAGCCGGGAGGTCCGGCACTGCGGTTATTGTCGATTATCCAGCGTAGTGGGCTGGATGCGGTGGCTTAAGCGGAGTCCGCCAATTCAGGTTTGCCGTAGTGCGCCCCCTATCATGCAATCTAGCTAAGGGGCTGCCTGCCCCGTACACGGCAAGAAAGCTGGACCTTGAAACGCCGAACGCTTTGCGCGACATATTGGTATGACTCTCGACAAGCGCGCTGTTAATATTTTGAAGGCCACGTTTTGGTCGGCATCCGGGTGGCGACCCAGCCCATCTGTTACAGACGAAGAGTTCTCCTACGCCCGATCCAAGGGCCTCATGTTCGACCCGATTGAGCTATCTCACGACGAGGCGGTTGCTGCAGCGCGAAGTGCGGTAAATGCTACCTCCCGCCAAACTGTCACGCACGCGTTCCTTGCGAGCCTAAGTTCACGGCGCTTGGACTTTCGGTCCGCTCTGGGTAGTTACGCGGTCGGTCGTCATCTTTCGTCTCATCCGCTTGTCAGTTGGGCCGGGAGTCCGGGTTGCTCATACTGCGGTGCGTATGCCAAATCGGACAATCCGAACATCCTAAACTTCGAGCGGATCAAGTGGGGCGGCGTGCGGCACACCAACCCAAGATACATCGCGCTCGACCTCGAACTTCTCGTGGCGCAGGAGTTACCAGCGCCATGTGACGATGACATCGCGATCTTCCACTCCATTCTTGCTACAGCCAGAGGAATGGACACGAGGGCCCGGCTTAGCGACCTTGCGAAGGCATTAGCAAAGCTGCTTCCTTCGAACGATGCTGAGCGGAGGGCGCTCATCGGCGTTCTCGGTTATGCGGGTATCCTAATAGATCCTGACCGACCCGATTTTCGGGAACAGTTCGTGCCTGCTAGTGAGCGGGAGCAGACACCTTTCCATAAGGACGATTGGCCTTATCCCGTCCAGTGGTGGAATGGCGCGCGCGGTGTCAACGAAGCCGCCGTCGCCGATTGGTTTCCTGAGTTTTGTTGACGTTCAGATTGCTCTTCAATTCCCGCCATCCAACCGGCCATCGCCGCATTCTGCAATCGAAAATGGCGCTGTACGCCCGCTGATGCGAAAAGCGCCAAGGATCAAAGAACTCGACTTCATTCAGTTGCCCGCTATTTTCTCTCTAGCTTGCAGAAAGTTAGTGGGAGAAAATCAACGTGGCGGCTTTGCAAGGATCAAATCTGCGAGCAGGTCTGTGCCTGTCGGCGCTGCTTCTCGGCTTCTCCGCGCATTCTCCCGTTATCGGTCAAGAACGCGCGAGCGCGGAGGCCGTCTCGATGGACGAATTAATTTCGGATACCAACGGCTCGCTGAAGAATCTTTTCGCCACTGATGACAAGGCGCTTCGGACGAGCGTCGTCAGATCGAAGAAGGACATCATTGACGAAATCCCGGCAACAGCGCCGACTGAATTTCACGCTTGGATGAACGACCTTTTGATTGCGTTCGAACGCGGTGATCTTGCCGCTACCAGCCGCACCATCGCGCAGAATCATGCTCTCCCCGAAAATGCCGTGCGCCAACTCGTGCGCAGCTTTGCCCTTGTGCGAGCCCATAAATATGACTTTTTTGGCGACGAAGCGAAGGACGTCCAGAACCGGACGCGGCTGATCGAAAACATCAACGAGGGGCTGGACCGAGCTGGCCGTAACCCACTTCTTGTCCAATTTGCGGCCTTCACTATCTATCAGGCCAATCTATGCGACAAGAGCTTGATGACGCTGCAAGATGCTGCAGCGGATCGCGCTGCCTCTTTTCGCTCCATTGCCGCCGTGACCGGTTGCAGCGAGCCGCTATTGGAAGCCGTCAAAGTTGATCCTTCGCACCAGGTCGCCGATTTGGCGATGCTGAGCGAAGTCCTGCAAAATCAGCCAACGCTTACCTTATGGTTGCTGCGCCCCGAATTGGAGCAGCACATTGCACCGGAGGCACAGCGCGCGTTCCAATTGGCGTTCACTCGCAAGGCAATTGAGGATGCATTTGCGGTGGGTGCCGATGCGCGTGGACTCGCCTTGTATGATGCACTTGATCCAGGAGGACGGGGTGCAATGCTGGCAGACACGCAGGATGGATTTGCCGCAACAATCGACAGTATCCCCGTAGTATTCGGCGCGAAAGACCATACCAGCCTTACCACCAGCCTTGCTGCAGCGATGTTCCTGGCCGGCCGGGCTGATGAAGCGCGAGCGCTGATCGAAAAAGACCCGGAACTACCGTCAGAGCGCAAGCTGGTGGACTGTCTATATCGAGCGCGCACAGCGAAAGATCCTGCACGAGATCTAAAGACGTGCAGCGACGGCGAAGACCAGCATGGAAGCGATCCCAATGTCGACAGCCTGATCCTCTCATGGGCGCTCAGTGCCCCGCTGACCGACCCGTATCCGATGCTTGAGGCGGGTTTCAGCGGCAGCATGAGTTCCGGTGCAAACGCCCCCATTGCGAGATTCTATTGCTCAGTGTTCGAAGTTGGAGTGGCTGGTCGCGTTTGTGCTGATGCAAGACGCTCTGTGGTCTACAACCTCAAACCCGATAGATACGAAAGCGAGGAAGAGCCCGAAGCGCGAAGCGCTCTCGCTGCACTCAACCTGCCAGACTGGAATTCGATTGATGCACGACTTGAAGGCGAACGCGTTGCAGGTCTCGCCGCATTTGACGACGGCGATTCACATGAGGCTTATGCGGACCGGCCTCCCATTGAACCAATCCATCCCGCTTTCACTCAACACGCACTGCCTTCCGAGCTAATCTCGCGACGCTCTGACAAACAATCAGATGGCGGGGACAACATCGATTGGCCAAAGGGCTGGACCGGTCTGCCACAGGGATTCGAGCCGGTCCGCTGGCAAAGCGAAGGAACCCGCACGGTTGCGATTAGCCAGTCCGGCTTGCTTGACCGAGGCGGCGAAGTGGGCCGCGGCGGCTACTGGATTCATCTAAGCAACGATGGCGGGAAGACATGGGGTCAGCCGCTCTATACCGGTCTTGCGGCTCGCTTTCCTTACGTGATCGAGCCCACCTCAAAATTACCTTTGTTGAAGGATGACCACCTCCAGATCGAAGTCACTTATGCGCTGCTCGATACTTCCAGCATCACTTATCCTCCGGTAGGACTGCGCACGTTACGACGGGAGCCAAACCTCTGGCTGGATATTCCGATCGAGGCGCTTACCAAAGACAGCAACGGTGACGGTCTCAGTGATATTGTAGCCGCCCACATTGGCATCGATGGCCCCACAGACGAGGCACCTTCCTTGGTGGGTTCAGACGCGGCCACCTGTAAACGTGGAGAAGCAGACCCAGTCGCTTCCGTGCGCCGCAAGGTACTTCTCATGCTCACCGGTATTGATGAAGCGGCGATACGTGAGCCGATTGATCGCGCGCCTGACGCGCCGCTACTTTCTGGACTTACGCGCGCATCGACCGGTGAAAAATGGCCTCTATTTGTCAAAGGCCAAGCTGCCGATTTGGTCTGCACGGCACCTTTGCCGATGCCGGTGTTGGTTTACGGTTCGCAAGGCGAGAAGGCTCTTCAGCGCCGTTCGCCGGACTTCCGTCTGATCGAACTGCCCTCGCTCGTCATGAACCGCGAAAAGTCCCGGGGCTATGCGATTTGGTCAAGCGGTTGGGCCGGAGGAACCATCATGTTCTGGCTCGACGGAGGTAAATGGCGCTTCGCGACAATTTCCAGCTGGGTGACATAATGAGAGACAATCGTGACGCACAGATCACCGTTGGGGAATGGCTATCTGCTACAAATCACCTCTTTCAACACGAAATTGCGGGGCAGAGCTGGCTATCCTTCAAGCGCCGGATAGGCTAGGAAATCCGCGTGAAACCAAAGCCTTTGCCATCGAAAATCGGGCGGGGAAGTCCCATTCAAGATCAGCAAGCTGCAAAGCGCCCGAAACCACTGTACGGAACCAACGGCGAAATCTCGAAGCAGATCATGGCTTGGTGGAAGGCTGTCCAAGGCGTAGTTCAAGCCATTTTCTTCGCGATCCCATTGATCGGCGATGATCTGGCAAATGCGCGCAATAGGAGGCGCATATTCATACGGTTCGGTTTGTAGCCTCAGTAGCTCGAAGGCATCGCCCCCGCTGATCCACTCAGGTTCTGGAAGCCAGTCGCGGCCCGGCCTTTCGGGGTCTTTCGGGGACAAGGGAATGGTCGAGTTCGAAACGCCATGCTTCGCCCAATGATCGCGCAGTACAACTAACTGCTTTTGCGCTCGACCTACGGGGTCAGCGCGCATTGCCTCAGTCAGAGGATTGGTTTTCTTGGTATCGTCGTCCAATCCGCTTCCCTCGCGGCTCCCAAGTTGAAGCGGGGAAACACGTGGGATGCGCGCTTGTCGGCTGGCCTGCCTATCCCCGGAACGCAGCTTACGAGAACAGACGGGGAATATTCAACAGGCGTTGTCGTGCAGCACAACAAAGGCGGGGAAAATGAATCCTAATAGATCAGGCAGCGCCGTGCGTATGCAGCGCCACGATTTCCGCCCCCTTACGCAACCGGTCCAGATAATCCGACCACCACTGCGCCATATCGACGCGCTCTTTCCAATGCGCGCCCCGGTGATAGGCCGCGCGCACCTTGTCGGTATCGCCGTGGGCAAGTGCCCGTTCGATTGCGTCCGGGTTCCACTTTCCGCTTTCGTTCAACAGGGTGGAAGCCATCGCCCGGAAGCCATGCGCCGTCATTTCATCGGTCGCATACCCCAGCCGCCGCAGTCCGGCGTTGATTGTGTTTTCGCTCATGGGGCGGGTGCGGGTGCGCACGGAAGGGAAGACGTAGCCGGACGGGCCAGTGATCGCTCGCACTTCGCGGAACAAAGCCACCGTTTGCCGTGAAAGGGGGACGTGGTGCGTCTTGCGGGACTTCATCTTGCCTGCCGGTATGATCCAGAGCGCGCCGTCCAGATCGATCTCGCTCCATTCGGCATGGCGCAGTTCACCGGGGCGGACAAACACATGAGGCGCAATCTGCAAGGCGAGCTTGGTAATCCCGCTGCCCTCGTAATCATCGATGGCGCGCAGCAGTTCGCCCGCCTTCTTTGCGTCGGTGATTGCACCGTAGTGGGTGACGGTCGGCGCAGTCAGTGCACCGCGCAAGTCGCGGGTAGGGTCTGACACCAGCCGCGCCGTTGCCACGGCATAGCGAAACACGGCCCCGGCCAGTTGCAGGCTGCGCCGGGCGCTTTCAAGCTTCCCCTTGCCTTCGATCCGGCGAATGGCCGTCAAAACGTCCGCCGGTTCAATCTCGCCAATGGGCAGTTTGCCGATGGACCCGCAGACAAGAGACAGCAGATACTCGCTGCGCGTGGCGGTCGCGGGTGCCCAACCTTTCGTGCCGTCGCGCCGCCGCTTCTCGCAATATTCATCGCAGATCGCCTTGAACGTATCCGCCGCCTGAATGCGGGCGCGCACCTTCTCGCGCTGCTTTTCCCGCGACGGGTCTTTGCCTAGCGCGATCAGTTCCCGCGCTTCCTCGCGCCGCCTGCGAGCTTCACCAAGTCCAATTTCAGGATAGGCCCCGATGGCCAGCAGCTTCTCGCGCCCATCGACACGATACTTGAGCCGCCAGAGCTTTCCCCCGGCTGGCGTGATCAGCAGGAACATGCCGCCGCCGTCTGCCAGCTTGATCGCCTTTGTGTCGGGCTTTGCATTGCGGATGGCTACATCGGTCAAAGCCACGGGATTGCCTGCCTTTCAGGGGGCTATACCCCCAATATACCCCCATGCGTGGGGGTATCGACTTGGCCGTTTTGCATATACCCCCCCAATCATACCCCCAGCGACTGGTGGCTGAATGCGAACGCGGGCGAACGCTTGCGGCCTGATAACCGCTAAATACCTTGGATTTTTGGGGTTTGTCTAGACGCCTGCAAACATCGGCGGACAGGAAAATGGAGCGGGTGAGGGGAATCGAACCCCCGTCGTCAGCTTGGGAAGCTGCTGCTCTACCATTGAGCTACACCCGCGAGGCTGAAGCTCAATGGCGCAGCGGCCCGATACTGTCAACGGGCGTCATATGGGGCGTTGGCGTCCTTGTCCGGGATCGCGCCGCGCCGGCCGATATTCCATCCGGCAAGGCGATGGCCGGCCAAAGCCGCTTCGAGCGGAGAGGATCCGGCGAGCCGGGCATGAAGATAGCCGGCATTGAACGCATCGCCCGCGCCACTCGAATCGACCACGTCAATCCGGCGTGGTGGAGCGACCTGCTGGCCATCGACCAGACACCCGGCGCCGCCCAGTTTCACGATGATTTCACGCCCCTCACCCGCGCCCCAGCGGGCAGCCGCGTCGGCCCCGTCGTCGGCCTCGCCCATCTCGACCTCATCGGCCAGCGTGGGCAGGCCCATATCCGCCATCGCGATCGCGCGATCCCTCCAGTGCCGCGCCGTCGCTACATCGGGCCAGAGCCGCGCCCGGTAATTGCCGTCGAACGCCACGCGCCCGCCATTGGCCCGCACTTGTTCGCACAGCGCCAGCAGCGCTTCGCGCCCTTCATCGGGAAGAATGGCCAGCGTGATGAGCGAGAAATAGAGCAGGTCAGACTGCGCCGCTTTCGCCACCATCATATCGCTGTCGGGCAAGGCGAACATGCGCCGCGCGGCCGCTTCACTGCGCCAATAGTGAAAGCTGCGTTCACCCGCGGCATCCGTCTCGATCGCATACAGGCCGGGCAGGCGATCGGCCGCAGCCAGAACGAGCTGCGTATCCACGCCTTCCGCCTGCCATTGCGCGATAAGATGCGCGCTCATCGGATCGGTGCCAAGCGCGCTCGCCAACCGAACCTTATCCCCGAAACGGGCAAGATGAACGGCCGTATTGATGACGTCCCCGCCATAGCGCAAATTCCAGCTGTCGCCGTCACCATGGCTGAGTTCCAGCATCGCTTCGCCGATGACCGTGATGACCGTCCCTGCCTTCATTTCCATGCCTTGGCTGCTCCTTGATCCGCGCCTGCGTGGTGGGCAGAGGTGGTCGCCAAGTCAAGTCGCCTTGCCCGGCGCACCCGCATCTCGACGGGAACGATCGGGGACACGGGACGTTTTGCTCAGGCAAAAGCAGGTTCGCGCGGGCCAGCGAACCATAAGGGGACTAAATGAACACCCTCCCATCGGAATATAGCGGCAACCGGTTTGAATTATTGGTTCAGAGCGTGACGGATTATGCGATCTTCATGCTGGATACCGATGGCCGGATTGCCAGCTGGAATGCCGGCGCGCGCCGCTTCAAAGGCTATGAGCCCGACGAGATTATCGGCCAGCATTTTTCCCGCTTCTACACACCCCAGGATCAGGCCGCAGGGATACCCGCTGCCGCGCTGGCGACGGCACAGCAGGAAGGGCGATTTGAAGCCGAAGGCTGGCGCGTGCGCAAGGACGGCACCCATTTCTGGGCCAATGTCGTGATCGACCCCATCCGTGATACCGATGGGCGATTGCTGGGCTTCGCAAAGGTCACGCGCGATCTGACCGAACGTCGCGCGGCGGACGAAGCGCTGCGCAAAAGCGAGGAGCGGTTTCGCCTGCTGGTCGAGAGCGTATCGGACTACGCCATTTACATGCTCGACCCCGTTGGGACCATCACGAGCTGGAACATGGGTGCCGAGCGCGCCAAGGGCTATAAGACGGATGAGATTCTGGGTAAGAATTTCGCCCTTTTCTATTCCGAGGATGATCGCATTGCTGGCCTTCCTTCCCGCGCCCTGCACAGCGCCGAGCGCGATGGCCGATTCGAATCGGAAGGCTGGCGCATCCGCAAGGATGGCAGCCGCTTCTGGGCCAATGCCGTTATTGACGCCATACGCGATTCCGCAGGACAGCTGATCGGATTTGCCAAGGTCACGCGTGACCTGACCGAAAGGCGCGAATCCCAGCTGGCGCTGGAGGATGCCCGCGCAGCGATCATGCAGGCGCAGAAAATGGACGCTATCGGCAAATTAACGGGCGGCGTCGCGCATGACTTCAATAATCTGCTTGCCGTGATCGTCGGTAGTCTCGAACTGGCCCGGATGCGCCTTGCCCAAGGCGGCGACATCGAACGTTTCCTGGACAATGCCATGGCTGCGGCAGACCGGGGCGCCACCTTGACGCAGCGCATGCTCGCCTTTGCCAGACGGCAGGAATTGAAGCTGCAAAGCGTCGATTGCCTGGCGCTGGTCCACGGCATGACCGACATGCTGCAAAGCAGCGTCGGACCGGGCATCATCATCGACAGTCTGTTCCCGAAAAGCCTTGCGCCCGCTCATGCCGACACCGGCCAACTGGAAATGGCCTTATTGAACCTGGTGGTCAATGCGCGCGATGCGATGCCCGACGGCGGGCGGATCCTGATTAGCGCCAGTGAGATGCTGACGGCGCAGGGGACCGTTCCAGGCCTTGCGAGCGGCACCTACGTCAAGCTGTCGGTGATCGATGAAGGCCAGGGCATGGACAGCGCGACGCTGGAACAGGCTCGCGAGCCGTTCTTCACGACCAAGGGCGTCGGCAAGGGCACGGGCCTTGGCCTTTCCATGGTCCATGGCTTTGTCGAACAATGCGGTGGCGCGCTGACCATCGAAAGCACCGTTGGCGCAGGCACGACCGTCTCGCTATGGCTGCCCGTCTCGCAGGAGGAAGAGACATCGATCGTCGGGACCGACACCCCGGAAGGCCCACTGATGCAGACTCCGCTCGTGATCCTGGCGGTCGACGACGACGACCTGGTCCTGACAAACACCGCTGGCATGCTGGAGGATCTGGGACACACCGTCTTTCGGGCCGGAAGTGCGGCCGATGCGTTGCGCATGCTCGAACAATCCCGCATCGACATGGTGGTCACCGATCATGCCATGCCCGGCATGACGGGCGCGCAGCTGGCCGACGCCATCGAGGAGGCCCATCCTCACCTTCCGGTCATTATCATCACCGGCTTTGCCGAACTGCCAGCCCATTCCAGCAGCCGGCCAAGACTGGACAAACCCTTTCGCCAGGCGCAACTGGCTCGCCTGGTCAATCAGGTCGGCGCACTTTCCTCAGGGAAAGAGCGCATCTCCTTTGGCCCATCGACCGATCCACTTTAACGACAATCATTGTCTTTGATCTTGCCGCAAGACGGCAATTTCACCGCATGGCGCTCCGAAATCACGGAAAATGCGCCTTATTGTTTATTCGCGCTTGCAAGATGCAGTGGGCGCGCCAATGGTCGTGCGGACATGCAAAACGCTACCGCAGGATCCTGGAACATGCCGGCTGTACCTACTCCGACATCGCATTTCTTCACCTCCCTGCGGTCGCGCCTCCATTATCTGGACTGGGGAAATCCTTCTGCCCCTTTGTTGATCCTGGTCCATGGCGGATTCGATCATGCGCATAGCTGGGACTGGACCGCGCGTGTCCTGGCGCAGGATTTTCACGTGATCGCGCCCGATTTGCGGGGACATGGGGACAGCGCCTGGTCGCCCACCGGGGCATATCCGATCGCCCATTTTGTCTATGACCTTGCTCTGCTCGTCGATCTGCTCGACCGATCGCCAGTGACGATCATGGGGCATTCGCTGGGCGGATCGATCAGCCTGCGGTTCGCTGGCCTCTTTCCGGACAAGGTCGATAAGATCGTGGCGATCGAGGGATTGGGTCTGTCTCCCGACGCCGTCGCTCAACGACAGGAACAGGCAGCGCCTGACATTTGGGTCGACTGGATCGAAGGTCGCCGGGCCCGCGCGCATCGCACGCCCCGTTCCTACCCGACGCTGGAGGCCGCAGTGGGCCGGATGCGCGAACGTAACGAGAAACTGACGCTGGAGCAGGCGATGCATCTGACCCAGCATGGCATCAATCGCAACGAAGACGGCAGCTATAGCTGGAAATTCGATCCTTATATGAAAGGCATCGCGCCGGAGGCGGCATCGGACTCAGAACTGCCGGCTTTCTGGAGCCGGATCACCTGTCCGGTCCAGCTGTATCTGGGGCGCGACAGCTGGGCGTCCAACCCGGCCAAAGACGGGCGCATGACGCATTTTCGCGATGCCAGCCTGACCGAGTTCGACAATGCCGGCCATTGGCTGCACCATGATCAGTTCGACCGCTTCATTGCCGAGACGCTTCGCTTCCTGCGGCCCGACATCCCGTCCGGCGCCGTCGCGCGCGTCAGGCCGTAAACCCCTCCACCGCCGCTCTATAGTCAGCCTTCAGCCCGGCAATGAAATCGGCGGCCGGCTGAACCTTCGCGATGGCGCCGATGCCCTGCCCCGCGCCCCAAACGTCGCGCCATGCCTTTTTTTCTCCACCCGTCAGGCTGGCGAAATCCATATCCTTCGCCTTGGGCAGCGCGTCGGGATCAAGTCCCGCGGCAACGATGCTGGGGCGCAGATAATTGCCCAGTACACCGGTAAAGACATCGGAATAGACGATATCCTGCGCGCTGCCGTCCACGATCATTTGCTTGTAGGCCGCCTGCGCATTGGCTTCCTCGGTCGCGATGAAGGGCGTGCCCATATACCCAAGGTCCGCACCCATCATGCGCGCGGCCGCGATCGCCCGGCCCGTCGCGATCGATCCCGACAGGGCGAGCGGTCCATCGAACCACGCACGGATTTCCTGAATCAGGGCGAAGGGCGACAGCGTGCCCGCATGGCCCCCTGCCCCTGCCGCAACGGCGATCAGGCCGTCCGCGCCCTTTTCCACCGCCTTGCGGGCGAAGACATTGTTGATGACATCATGCAGGACGATGCCGCCATAGCTGTGAATGGCGTCATTGACGTCTTCCAGCGCGCCAAGTGACGTGATGACGATGGGCACGCGATAGCGCACGCACAGCGCCAGATCCTCTTCCAGCCGGCTATTGGTGCGGTGGACGATCAGGTTGACGGCAAAGGGCGCATCGCTTTCGCCCAGCGCCTCCCCCAATTGCTGCAACCAGCTTTCGAACATGCCCGCCGGTCGGGCATTGAGCGACGGGAAGGCGCCCACGATCCCGCTGCGGCATTGCGCAATGACAAGATCGGGCTGCGAAATGATGAACATCGGCGAACCGATCAACGGCAGCGACAACCGGTCCCTAAGCAACGGCGGCAAGGTCATGAACAGCGTCCTCTCTTATCGATCGTTCCGCGCTAACATCGGGAAAGTCGCAGAAAAAGCATAAAACGACTGTATTGATTGAATAATACAGTGATGCTAATATTCCGGCATCGAACCCTTTCGGGAAGGATAAGCCATGTATAGCGACAGCGATTTGCAGGATGCCGTAACGGCCGGCATTCTGTCTCCCGAGGCCGCACAGGCGTTGCGCGATCATGTCGCGCAATCGCGGGCGACCGTCGCGGTGGATGAAGAACAATTCCGGCTACTGACTGGATTCAACGACATCTTCGTCGCTATCGCCAGCGTCATCCTGCTGGTCGCGCTCGGCTGGCTGGGCGACAGCCTGCGATTCGGAGCACCCGACCATCATCCCACCTTCATGTCCGGCCTGCTGGTCGCGGCGGCGAGCTGGGGCCTTGCGGAATATTTCACCCGGCAGCGGCGTATGGCCCTGCCCTCCATTTTATTGCTGTGCGGCTTTGTTGGGGGGATTGCGTTCGCTGCGGGCGCGCTCGGCGCGCAAATCTGGCCCGGATCCGGCGATCGCGCCGAATCCCTGATCCTGTCGGCCGCAGCCGCCGTCGGCGTGGCTGGCGCGGCCCTGCACTGGCGGCGGTTCATGGTCCCGATCACCGTAGCCGCGGGGGCAGCGGCCGGCGCCGGCGTGGTGGCTGGCCTCGTCATGGCCGCGTTCCCCGATAACCGCACTCTGCCCTTCCTGATGCTGCTGGCATCGGGTCTGGTGATTTTCCTGCTGGCGATGCGCTGGGACATGACCGACCGGGCGCGCCTGACGCGTCGATCGGACGTTGCTTTCTGGTTGCATCTGGCCGCAGCCCCGATGATCGCCCATTCGCTTTTTCATCTGTTGGGCGTTTTGAATGGGGGCGAAATTGGTGCCGGCCGCGCCTTGCTTGTCGTCGCGCTCTACATCGCCTTTGGCCTTGTCGCGCTTGCGATCGACCGGCGCGCTTTGCTGGTCTCCAGCCTCGCCTATGTTCTCTTCGCCCTCTACGCCCTGTTCAAGCAGGCGGGCGCAGTGGAGCTTTCCTGGGCGCTCACCAGTCTTGTGATCGGATCGGCCCTGTTGCTGCTTTCCGCGCTTTGGCATCAGGCGCGCTCGATCATCGTCAACGGCCTTCCGTCGGTGCTGACCGACCGCTTGCCCTATCTCGATCGAGCGCCAGCCTGACGTCCATGGCCATGGGAGCCGGCTCCTGATCGGCACCGGCTTCTATTGCGCGAACCGCTTGAAGAAGCTGTCCGCATTCCACCTTGGGCGTTCCGGTGCATTGGCCACGCGCAGCGCCACCGCCGTGACATAGGCGTTCAGCTTCGCGGTTTCCGCCGGTAGCACCGGTTGGTTGAGATCATCAAAGGGCGAATGATAGAGATTGGCGCGCCATGCCTTTTCCACCACAGCCTCAGGCGTCCCGGCCTTAAACCCATATTTGAAGAATAAAGCGGGAATGCCTTGGCGGATGAAGGCATATTGGTCCGACCGGATGAAGACGTTCCGATCAGGGAACGGGTCCGGCGTAATAGGCAAGTTCATCGCCGCGCTCACGGTAGAGGCGTCTTCGCCCAACGAGCTTTGATCATAGCCGATCGGCGTGACGCTGGTCAGCGGAAAGATGGGCAGCGCCATGTCGAAATTGAGGTCAGCGACCATCGCATCGGCCGGCACTGTCGGCCGCCGGGCGAAATAACGAGACCCAAGCAAACCCTTCTCCTCGGCCGTGACGATAGCAAAAAGAATGGAGCGTTTGGGCTTTTGCTCCGCCTGTTGCAAGGCGCGGGCGATCTCCAGCAGGCTGGCGACACCCGACGCATTGTCGAACGCGCCATTATAGATGGCGTCGCCCTTGACCGGCGTGCCAATGCCATAGCCATCGAGATGCGCGGAGAGGACGACATACTCATCGCGCAGATTGGGGTCGCTGCCGGGCATGACCGCAATGAGATTGGGTGACGACAGGTTTCGCCGCGTCGCCGCGACCCGCGCACTCAAACGCTGGGCCAAAGGAAAGCCGGCGATGGGCGCGGAAGCATCAGCTGCGGCGGCGATCGCCGCAAAATCATGACCCGATCCTTCGAACACAGACTGCGACCGGGCCGGATCGATCTGCGCGTTCAGGAAGGGCCGGTCGCTTTCGCGCAAAGCCGCATCCGCATAATAGAGAGCGGGCGCGCCGGCCAGATTGACGCGCCGCTTCCAGGGGATTTCGACCTGCCTCGGCGTCACAAGGCTGATCAGCCCGACCGCCCCCTTCGACGCCAGATATTGTGCGCGCTCGGACCGGGCATGAGATTTAAGCGCGCCGGAAATCGTTGCCGGCCCGCCTGAAACCACCACCACGACCTTCCCCTGAAGGTCAAGGCCGGCAAAATCGTCATGCCCTTCTTCGGGCAGATGCAATCCATATCCGGCAAAGACCATCGAGGCGTCGATCCGCTCGGGAACCGGACCGCCGCCACCAGAAAAAATGAGGTCGCCAGGAACGGACAAAGGCGTTTCCCCGCCCGAACCGAGCAGGACAGCGCTGCTGCTGTCGGATCGAATGATCTGCTCGACAAAGGCAACCGGCTGCTTGTAGCCATCGGTCCCCATGGGCTTCAGACCGAGCGACTGGAATGCGCCGATGACATAGTCCGCAGCCCTGTCATAGCCGGGCGTGCCCGTGCCGCGCCCTTCCATATCGTCGCCGGCCAGCACCTGCACATGACCCCACCAGCGCGTGCCATCGTCCGGGGCGGCATCTTCGGCGCCGACTGCCGCGGGATTGAGCATGAGCGCCGCAAATGGCAGTGTCAGGGCTAGGCGCTTCATGGTCACACTCCGCTTTTCCAAAAGTCCATTGATCATCAAGAGCGCCGACGAACAAGAGGCTTGGAACCGCCATCATCTTGTGTATTATATAAGCAATACACATCAGGAGATTGCGATGTCCCGGTCCTTCCCCCTTCTGACATTTGCGCTATCGAGCCTGCTTCTGTCCACGAGCGCCTGCTCGCGTACCGATGATATGCCTGCGGCCGGTGGCGTAGCATCGAAAACACAGAATTGGTCCGGCCTTCGCGATTTTACCGCCATCGACGCAACCGGCCCTGACAATGTCAAAGTTACGATCAGCCCCCAATTTTCCGTCCGGGCGCAGGGCGATGAACGGGCAATCGCCGACCTCGATATCCGGGTGAAGGGCGACAAGCTGCTGATCGGTCGCAAGTCCAGCACCACATGGTCCGGTCCTAAAAGCGCGAATCGCGCCACCATCCATGTGACGATGCCTGCCATCACCGGCGCGGACCTGACCGGTGCGGGCGACCTGGATCTCGACCGGGCGGAAGGCGACAGCCTGACCCTGTCGCTGACCGGCGCGGGCGATTTTCGCATCGCCGAGGTGAAGCTGAAATCCTTGACCACCGACATTACCGGCGCGGGCTCGATCAAGATCGCCGGCGCGACTGACCGGGCCAAACTGTCCATCACCGGCGCGGGCGACATTGATGGCGAAGCGTTGAAGATCGGGGACGCCGACGTGTCCGTTCTGGGTGCCGGCGACATCGACTTCGCGTCGGACGGCAAAGTCGCTATCAACATCATGGGTCCGGGCGACGTGACGGTGAAAGGCAAGGCGCAATGCACGATAAAAGGGCTTGGCCCCGGCGAGGCGCGCTGCGCGCCCTGATCCTGTTCGGGCTGGCGGCGGCATCGCCGGCGACGGCGGCAACGCGCGGCTATACCATCACTAGCTTTGACAGCATTCGCATAGACGCTCCGGTCAATATCATTCTGGCCACCGGGCGGGGACCATCTGCTCGTGCCGAGGGCGATCAGGCTGTGCTTGACCGCTTGCACGTTGATGTGTCGGGGCGCCAACTCACCATCGGAATGGACAGGCTGCGTCCGGGCGAGAAAAGCGGCGGCGCTGCGACCTTGCGCCTGTCGACCGGGATGATCGACCGCGTGATGCTGACCGGCGGCGGTTCCGTGCAGATCGACCGCATGAAAGGGCTGCGGGGCCAGATCGTGCTCGGCGGCAATGGCGACATCACCGTTAGCGATGTGCAATTGGACCGGCTTGACCTGCTGCTGGCCGGTGGCGGGCGAGCGACGCTGGCGGGACGCGCCGGGGTCGCGAACATCCATGTGAACGGACCGGGCGAAGTCGCCGCGCAAGGCCTGCGCGCGCGACAGGCAGAGGTCGGGAATGACGGGCCGGGCAGCGTGGCGCTGACCGGGGACGTCGCCGTCAAGATCGTCGCCAGTGGATCAGGCGACGTTCAGATTGACGGCAAGGCCGCCTGCACCATCGATCATCGGGGCACCGGCCGGGTGCTGTGCGGCGGGGAAAGCTACTGACCCCGTCCTGATTACCCAGCAATACGACCCGGCCGGGCTAAGCCTGTTCAGGCCGGCACGCTGGCGAGCGCCGTCCTCACCGCGTCCAGCGCCGCCGTCGCCTTGTCGCCATCGGGGCCACCGCCCTGCGCCATGTCGGGACGGCCACCGCCACCCTTGCCGCCCAGCGCCTCAACACCGGCGCGGACGAGGTCGACGGCGCTGATCTGGCCTTTCAGGTCATCGGTGACGCCGACTGCGATACTGGCGCGGCCGTCGACCACCGCGAGCACGGCGGACACGCCGCTACCCAGCGTCGCCTTGTTCTGATCGACGATGCCGCGCAATTCCTTGGGGTCGAGCCCTTCAATGACCTGGCCCAGAAAATCGATGTTGCCAATTTTTTCCGGTCCCGCCGGCTGAGCCGTGCTGCCGCCACCCAGCGCCAAAGCCTTTTTGGCCTCGGCAAGTTCGCGCTCCAGCTTGCGGCTCTGTTCGACCAGCGCGGCAATGCGGGTCGGCACATCCTCCGGAGTGGTCTTGAGCGCGGCGGCCGTCTGCCGCAGCTTGTCGTCGCGTTCGACCAGCCACAGGCGCGCGGCCTCGCCGGTCAAGGCTTCGATCCGGCGCACGCCCGAGGAGACGGCGCTTTCCGACACGATCTTGAACAGAGCAATGTCGCCGGTCGCGCGGACATGGGTGCCGCCGCACAGTTCCACCGAATAATGCGCATCGTCCCCCCGGCCCATCGACAGGACGCGAACCTCGTCGCCATATTTTTCGCCAAACAGCGCCATGGCGCCCGCCGCGACCGCGTCGTCCGGGGTCATGAGGCGGGTCGTCACCTCCTCATTATGGCGCACCTGCGCGTTCACATCCGCCTCGATCGCGGCGATCTGCGCATGCGTCAGCGCTTCGGGATGCGAGAAGTCGAAGCGCAGGCGATCAGCCGCAACCAGGCTGCCCTTCTGCGTCACATGCGCGCCCAGTTCCTTGCGCAACGCGGCATGAAGCAAATGGGTGGCGCTGTGGTTGGCGCGAATGCGGTCCCGGCGGTCGACATCGACGCTCAGATGCACGGTGTCGCCCACCTTGATACTGCCCGCCTCGATCGTCGCGTGATGGGCATGGACGCGGCCCAGCGGCTTGGCCGTATCATCGACCACCGCGACAAAGCCGCCCTGTGTCGTGATCCGGCCCGCGTCGCCCATCTGGCCGCCGCTTTCGCCGTAGAAGGGCGTCTGATTGGTGACGATCGTGACGGTGTCGCCAGCCGCAGCACTGTCGAAGTTCACACCATCCTTGACGATGGCCAGAACCTCGCCCTCGCCCTGGGTGGTGGCGTAGCCGATAAATTCGGTGTTGCCTGCCTTTTCCGCGATGTCGAACCAGATTTCGTCGGACGCCTTTTCGCCCGATCCCTTCCAGGCTGCGCGCGCGGCGGCCTTCTGTTCGGCCATGGCGGCGTCGAAGCCGGCGCGATCCACCGTCAGGCCGCGCGAGCGCAGCGCGTCTTCGGTCAGGTCATAGGGGAAACCATAGGTATCGTAGAGCTTGAAGGCGGTTTCACCGGCAAGCGTGCCGCCCTCATCCAAACCGCCGGTCGCTTCGTCCAGCAACTTAAGCCCGTTCTCCAAAGTCTTGCGAAAGCGCGTTTCTTCGCGCAGCAGGGTTTCCTCGATCAGCGGCTGGGCGCGGACCAGTTCGGGATAGGCGCCGCCCATTTCCGATACGAGGCTGGAGACGAGGCGATACATCAGCGGCTCCTTCGCGCCGATGATGTGCGCGTGGCGCATGGCGCGGCGCATGATCCGGCGCAGCACATAGCCGCGTCCTTCATTGGCCGGCAGCACGCCGTCAGCAATCAGGAACCCGGTCGAGCGCAGATGATCGGCGATGACCCGATGGCTGGCCTTATGCGCGCCGTCGGTCGCGGTACGACTGAGCGCCCCGCTTTCGACAATCAGCGCCTTGAACGTGTCGGTATCATAATTGTCGGTGACGCCCTGCATCACGGCGGCAACGCGCTCCAGCCCCATGCCAGTGTCGATGCTGGGCCTGGGCAGTTCCGAAACGATCTCGTTCGCTTCCTGCTCATATTGCATGAAGACGAGGTTCCAGATTTCGACGAAGCGGTCGCCATCCTCCTCCGGCGATCCGGGCGGACCGCCCCAGATATGGTCGCCATGATCGTAGAAGATTTCCGAGCAGGGACCGCACGGGCCGCTGTCGCCCATTGCCCAGAAATTATCCTTGGTCGCGATGCGGATGATGCGCTCTTCGGGCAGGCCCGCAATCTTCTTCCACAGGTCGAACGCCTCGTCATCGGTATGATAGACGGTCGCGGTCAGCCTGTCGGCGGGCAGCCCCCATTCCTTGGTCAGCAGCGTCCAGGCATGGGTGATTGCCTGTTCCTTGAAATAATCGCCAAAGCTGAAATTGCCGAGCATTTCGAAGAACGTATGGTGGCGCGCGGTATAGCCGACATTGTCGAGGTCATTATGCTTGCCGCCCGCCCGCACGCATTTCTGGCTCGATGTCGCGGTTTTGTAGGGGCGTGTTTCAAGCCCTGTGAACACATTCTTGAACGGCACCATGCCTGCGTTGACGAACATCAGCGTCGGATCATTATGCGGCACCAGCGGCGCCGAGGGAACGATGGTGTGGCCGTTGCCTCCGAAATAATCGAGGAAAGAGCGGCGAATGTCGTTGGTCGAGGTCATGGACGCGATTTAAGAGGAAGCGGCCCGCCGCACAAGCGGGGGATTTGATCGCTTCTCCACCAGCGCAGCAGCGTCTTGAAAAAGCGACCAGCCTTGTCATTCAGGCCGACGCCTGCAATGGCGTCCACACGTTACGCAGAAGTTGGAGTTGGAACAGCATGACGGTACGAATTTTCGCCGAATGGGAAAGCGTCCGGAAAAATCAGGCTGTTCCCATGCTGTGGAATGATGGACTAACGCCGCTAATTCAGCAGCGGCATGCGTATCCAGTTGAGACTCCCGCTGCAACCATCTGGGCGTTTGAAGATGTACGCATCATTGGCCCATGCATTCCATTAATATTCGACGGACTGAAGCCTGAGTTAAAGAATGCTCTGTTCCCTGGTTACGTCGTCCAAAAATACGAAGACCCCGTTTTCATTAGCCAAGTGACGTCCACAGCCACGCGATCCCGGCATATCGATCGGGCCTGGGCCGTGTGGAATTACAATT
Source organism: Sphingobium sp. UBA5915 (assembly GCF_002431195.1). NCBI lineage: Bacteria > Pseudomonadati > Pseudomonadota > Alphaproteobacteria > Sphingomonadales > Sphingobiaceae > Sphingobium > Sphingobium sp. UBA5915. The sequence goes on from NZ_DJDV01000057.1 coordinate 177,517, forward strand.
GCATTATTTACGGTCACTTTCTGCTGGAAGCAGTATCGCGTCTGTTGCTGATGCGATCTGCCTATCGCGATGATCCCTCGCTGTCCGACATTCCGATCCTTCTGCCCGCCAATGCACCGGCATTCGCACAGCAATGGATCAACTTGCTGCTTCCGGATTTCCGCATCGAATTAAAGGAAGCTGATGAGGACCTCGTCATCGGGCAATTGATGGTACCAAACTGGGGCAGAGGCTATATCTATTCCGATCGGGTGCAAAATGAACTGAACAATCTTGCAGCGCCATACCGAACCGAAGGCGGCCCCACCCGGCGTATTTTCGTGGAACGTCGGGTGCAATCCTATCGCGTCCTTGCCAACGCCGATGCCTTGCGCGACATCGCGACTGTTTATGGCTTTGAAGCGGTCAGTCCCGAAAAGCTGACTCTTCAAGAGCAGATCGCCTTGTTTGCCGACGCGCGTCATATTGTCGGGGAATTTTCAAGCGCGCTGCACAATGCGCTATTTTCGCCCATGGGATGCCGGGTTATGGCGATGAACTATATTACCGAATGCCAGTCGCGCATCGGCAATTTCAGGCAGCATAGCGTTGGCTATATACTGCCAGCGGAAGGTGCGATCAGCTATGATCCTAATATTCCGGGCGAACGGCATTTCATCATCGACCCGATGTTGTTCGAAAAAAAGCTGAAGATCATGCTTGGCATCGCGTGAGTGAAAATAGGACCTGTTGACAAAGTTGGGTAGCCATCGGCGGATGGCTGCGAGATTTAGGAAGCTGGCGAACGACAGGGCAGTTTTATCGTAACGGGTGGCAATGCGCCGTTGATGCTTGAGGTGTCCGAACATACGCTCATGCGGTTTCGATCCCGGTAGCGGCGGAAGTCGCATGCGATGGGTTCACGTCGATTGGCTTTGGGCGGGGTGATTGGCAGAACATGAAGCATACCGTCGAGAAAACGTCGATTGTCGTGGGAGGGGCGAGACTTGCGTCCGCGCTCCGCCGGCAACAGCACCTCGATTACGCCCCATTCCTCGTCCGTCAGATCGCCACGCGCCATTACCGCTCCCCGCAAGGAGCAGCCTTGAATCAGAGATCAACCCATTTATGAATCGTCAGAGTTCGGTTTCTTTGGGTGGGCGGACGTATTGACGATGGCGCACATCACCTGCGCCGATTTGTGCGAAATTGATCCGCGCCTTAAGCAATGACAGCGAGCCGTTCGGACCGCCCCGGACCAACTCAGCGTCAGGGTCATCTTGGCCGTCGTCTTCCCAAAAACACACGGGGCAGATCTCATAGCCGCCTCGTTCCGAAAGCGTGGCGCAACGGCAGCATGGACATCTGAAAGTCCTTCTCACCGCATGGGGCTCAATGACGTTGCGAAATTTCACTCACACAGCGTTGCCGTGGCAACCTACGTTGTCAACAGAACCTAGGCTGCTGGCGGCATCTATAGATGTCAGCGAAGTCTATTCTACCGGCTCCTCAATCGACACCGGCGGTTTCGAGAACCAGGCGGGTCCCTGCTGCGTCATGTGGAAGCAGTCCTCCATGCGGATGCCCATGGTGCCGGGCAGATAGAGCCCCGGTTCGTTGGAAAAGCACATGCCGATGTCCAGCTTCGTCGTTTCGCCATGCACGAGGTTGACCGGCTCATGCCCTTCCATGCCGATGCCATGGCCGGTGCGATGGGAGAGACCGGGGAGCGCGTAGCCGGGGCCGTAGCCGCTTTTCTCATACCAGCCGCGCACCGCGTCATCGACCGAACCGGCCGGCGCGCCGAGTTGCGCCGCGGCGAAGGCGATTTGCTGGCCGTGCGCCACGTCGTTCCAGACCTTGCGCTGCTGCGGCGTCGGGGTCGCGTCATGGACCCAGGTCCGGCTGATGTCGGACTGATAATCCTCCACCGTGCAACCACAGTCCATCAGCACCACATCGCCGGCGCGTACGGCCTGTGGCTTGCCGGAACCATGGGGATAGGCGGCGGCTTCGCCCAGCAGGACGAGGTTGAATTCGACCTTGCCGCCTAGCTGCCTCGTCGCGGCGCTCATCAAAGCGCCGATGTCGGCGGGGGTCATGCCGGCCGTCACCTGGGGGTAGGTCCAGCGATAGGCGGCCATGGTGACATCGGCCGCCTTTTGCATCAGGGCGATTTCGGCCGCGGTCTTGCGCATGCGCAGCGCACGGGTGACGGGGTCCTTCACCAGCGTGGCGGTGGGTATGGCAGCCTTCAAACCATCGACCGCGAAATAGCGCACCGTCTCCTCGATGCCGATGCGCCCCTTGGCCAATCCCTTCGCCGTCAGGAAATCGGCGATCGGCGTATAGGGGCTTTCATGTTCCTGCCAGACGCGGACCTCTGCGGGGATTGCGAGCGATTCGTCGATCGAGGGCTTTTCAAAAAAGGGACAGACGACGAGCGGCGCGCCGCTGGCCGGGATCACCAGCGCCGTAAGCCGTTCCGAGCGATGCCAGCGGATGCCGCTATAATAGATGAGGCTCGCCCCCGGTTCGACCAGCAAGGCGTCGATGCCCGCTTCCCGCATCACTGCCTGCGCGCGGGCCAGTCTGCCGGCGCGCTCGGACGTGCCGATGGGCGTAACCTCACCGGTCATCGAGGCCAGCATCTCACCCGCTTTCTCCTGCGCGAACAGGCGCGGGCTGACGATGCCGACACCGATGCTGACAGTTGCAAGACGCAGGACAGCGCGGCGGTCAGGCATAGGCATAGGGACCTCCCGCCGCCAGCGCCGCCTGATAGGCGGGCCGGCCGTGCATCTCGTGCAACCAGCGGATGAGGTGCGGGCGGCTTTCGTCGAGGCCACCGCGGGCGCGGGAGGCTTCCAGCGGAAAGCTCATCATCATGTCGGCGGCGGTGAAATCATCCCCGGCGAAATAGGGTCGGGTCGCCAGTTCGGTTTCCAGCCAGTCCAGATGATCATCGAGCATTTTTTGCACCGTGGGCCTGGCCGGGCGACCGAGCAGGCCCAGCTTGCCGACCACGAGCAGCGCCAGCAGCGGCGGCATCATCGACCCTTCGGCATAATGCACAAACTGACGATAGCGGATCGCGTTTTCCGCGTCCGCCGGTGCGCCGAAGCGATTGCCGGACCGCGCGACGAGATACTCCATGATCGCGCCGGTTTCGATCAGGCGGTGGCCATCGACCTCCACCACGGGCGAGCGGCCGAGCGGATGGACAGCGCGGAGCGTGGCGGGGGCGCGCATGGTCCTTGCGTCGCGTTCGTAGCGGCGCACCTCATAGGGCTCGCCCATTTCCTCCAGCAGCCAGAGGATGCGTTGCGACCGGCTGTTATTGAGATGATGGACGATGATGGTCATGACGGCCCTTCCCGTGCTGCGGAGCGTGATGGCTAACGCAGCATGGGGCCGTTGCCAAGTTCAGGCCAGCGCCTTGTCCTTGACGATATGTTTTCAGGCGTCTTCCAGAACTTCCAGCTTCTTCTTTGCGCGAAAGGCGTGGAGCAGGGGCTCGGTATAGCCGTTGGGTTGTTCGACCCCCTCGAACACAAGCGCGCGGGCGGCCTGATAGGCGAGGCTCTGCCCTTCCCGACCGCTCATCGGCTGATAGAGCGGGTCGCTTTCATTCTGCGCATCGACCTTCGCCGCCATGCGGGTGAAAGCGGCGTCGATCTGGTCCGCCGTGCAAACGCCATGCAGCAGCCAGTTGGCCATATGCTGCGACGAGATGCGCAGCGTCGCGCGGTCCTCCATCAGGCCGATGTCGTGAATATCGGGCACCTTGGAACAGCCGATCCCCTGATCGACCCAGCGGACGACATAGCCAAGAATGCCCTGCGCATTATTATCCAGTTCCTGCGCAATTTCGTCTTCCGAGAAGTTGCGGCCGAGGGCGACGGGAATGGACAGCAGCATGTCCAGCGGCGCGACAGCTTCCGCCTTGCGCTCCGCCTGACGCGCGAAGACGTCGACGCGGTGATAATGGGTGGCGTGCAGCGTCGCGGCGGTGGGCGACGGCACCCAGGCGGTGTTGGCGCCGCTCATGGGATGGCCGATCTTCTGCTCCAGCATGTCGGCCATGCGGTCGGGCGCGGCCCACATGCCCTTGCCGATCTGCGCCCGGCCACTGAGGCCGCAGGCAAGGCCGATCTGGACATTGCGATCCTCATAGGCGGTGATCCAGTCGCTCGACTTCATCTCGCCCTTGCGGATCATGGGACCAGCCTGCATCGACGTATGCATTTCGTCGCCCGTGCGATCGAGGAAGCCGGTATTTATAAAGACGATGCGGTCCTTCACCGCATGGATGCAGGCCGCCAGATTGGCAGATGTGCGGCGTTCCTCATCCATGACACCGACCTTGATCGTGTGGCGCGCCATGCCGAGCATATCCTCGATCGCGTCGAACAGACTATTCGTGAAGGCCGCTTCGTCCGGACCGTGCATCTTGGGCTTGACGATATAGACGCTGCCGGTGCGGCTGTTGTCCCTACGACCCTTAAGATCGTGTAGCGCGATCAGGCTGGTGACAATGCCGTCGATAATGCCTTCGGGCGCGTCGTCGCCATTGGGCAGGCGGACGGCCGGCGTCGTCATCAGATGGCCGACATTGCGGACGAACAGCAGGCTGCGGCCCGGCAGCGTGAAGCTGCTGCCATCCAGCGCGGTGTAGGCGCGATCAGGGTTGAGCGCACGCGTCATTTGTTTGCCGCCCTTCTCGAACGTTTCGGTCAGGTCGCCGCGCATCAGGCCCAGCCAGTTGGCATAGGCGGCGACCTTGTCCTGCGCGTCGACGGCGGCGACGGAGTCTTCCAGGTCGCAAATGGAGGTCAGCGCGGATTCGAGGATGACGTCCGCGATGCCGGCCGGGTCGGTCGCGCCGATCGGATGGTCGCGGTCGAAGACAACCTCGATATGCAGGCCGTTATGACGGAACAGCTTGCCCTTTTCGCTGGTGCCGATGAACTGGGCAGGATCGCGCAGGACGATGTCGGCGCTGGTCAGGTCAGCCCAGCGGCCGCTCGCCAGCGGGATGGCATCGTCAAGGAACGTCTTGGCCCAAGCGATGACCTGCGCGCCGCGCGCAGCGTCATAGTCTTTTCCGGCCGGCGCGCCCGTGATGGCGTCAGTGCCGTAGAGCGCGTCATAGAGACTGCCCCAGCGCGCATTGGCGGCGTTGAGCAGGAAGCGGGCGTTGAGGATCGGGACGACCAGCTGCGGTCCGGCAAGGCGGGCGACTTCGTCATCGACATTCTCGCTCCGGATCGCGAATGGTTCAGGTTCGGGAACGAGATACCCAATGTCGTGCAGAAAGGCCTGATAGGCTTGCGCATCATGGGGCTGGCCCCGGCGCTGTTCGTGCCAGCTGTCGATCTGCGCTTGCAATGTATCGCGCTTGCGCAGCAGGGCGACGTTTTCCGGGGAGAAGCGGGCAAGGATGTCCGCCGTTCCGGCCCAGAAGGCGTGCGGGTCGATCCCGGTGCCGGGCAATGCGCGCATTTCGATGAAGTCGGCGAACAACGGCGCGACCATGAGGCCGGACTTGTCGATCATGCGGTCGGTCATGGCTCTTCTCCCAGCATCAATATGTCGCCCCACCCCCTACCCTATCGCCATTATGCCGTGTAGCCGCTATTATGCGAACATAGTCATTCCTGTGGTGAACGAATATGATGGACCCGGACCATGACCTGTTCGTGACCGTCGTCGATGAGGGCGGGCTGGCGGCGGCCGGGCGGCGGCTGCATATTTCCCCGGCGATGGTGTCAAAGCGCTTGGCGCGGCTGGAGGACCGGCTTGGCGCGAAACTGCTCCACCGCACGACGCGGCGCATGGCGCTGACCCCGGCCGGCGAGCGGCTACATGCCGACCTGCGGGGCATATTGGCGGCGCTCGATGAAGCGGAGCGGCGGGTGTCGGGGCAGTCGGCGATGGTGAGCGGCCCACTGCGCGTGACCGCGCCAACCTCCTTCGGGCGCATGCATCTGGCGCCCTATCTGCAGGGCTTTCTCGACGCCTATCCGAAGGTCGCTCTCACCATCGACCTGTCGGACGCGTTCGTCGACCTGATCGAGGCGCGGGCGGACCTGGCGCTGCGCATCACTGCGGATCCCGGGCGCGGCCTGTCTGCGACGCGGCTCGCCACCAATCGCCGCATCCTGTGCGCTGCGCCGGGCTATCTCGATCGTCATGGCGTGCCGGACACGATCGCGGCGCTCAAAGCCCACCGATTGCTCGCCGCGGACGGGCAGATGCCGTGGCGGCTGATCGGCGCCAGGGGACCCGTCAGCATCGAAGGGCAGAGCCATGTGCGCACCAATAGCAGTGAACTGGTGCGCGAATTGACGCTGGCGGGCGGCGGCATCGCGCTGCGATCGCTCTGGGACGTTAGCGACGCCTTGGCATCGGGCGCGTTGCGCCAAGTCCTGCCGGCCTATGCCGGGTCGGCCGATGTTGCCCTGTTCGCGGTGCACCTGCCGCAAAGCCATCCGCCGCGCGCGATCAGCGCCTTTATCGCCTTTCTGGCCAGCCTTTACGGGCCGGTGCCGCCCTGGGAACGCTCCACCATTGCCCTAGCGGAAGCAAGCCTCTAAGGCCGCGTCCATGGACGACAACACCCGCCGCGCGGCACTCGACTATCATCGCTATCCGCAACCCGGCAAGCTTCGGATCGAACCCACCAAGCGCATGGTCAACCAGCGCGACCTGGCGCTGGCCTATTCGCCCGGCGTCGCCGCGCCCTGCGTCGAAATCGCCGCTGATCCCCACAAGGCGCTGGACTATACCGCGCGCGGCAATCTAGTCGCGGTCATATCGAACGGCACAGCGGTGCTGGGGCTGGGTGCGATCGGCGCGCTGGCGTCCAAGCCAGTGATGGAGGGCAAGGCCGTCCTCTTCAAGAAATTCGCCGACATCGACGTGTTCGACATCGAAGTGGACACGACCGATCCCGACCAGTTTGTCGAAGCGGTCGCGCTGCTGGAGCCGACGTTCGGCGGCATCAACCTCGAAGACATCAAGGCGCCCGAATGTTTCGAGATCGAGCGGCGACTGAAAGAGCGGATGAACATTCCGGTCTTCCACGATGACCAGCATGGGACCGCGATCGTCGTTGCCGCCGCCGTGCGCAACGCGCTGGTGTTGCAGGGCAAGACGCTGGCCGATGCGAAGCTGGTGACGTCGGGCGCGGGCGCGGCGGCGCTGGCCTGCGTCGATCTGCTGGTGTCGATGGGCCTGCCGATCGAAAATGTCACGATGACCGACAAGGACGGCGTCATCCATGCGGGCCGCGAGGGCATGTTGCCCAATATGGCGCGCTATGCCCGCACTACCAATGCACGCACGCTGCCCGACGTGCTGCCGGGCGCGAACCTGTTCCTGGGCCTGTCGGCGCCGGGCGTTCTGAAGCCCGAATGGCTGCCGTTGATGGCGCCCAATCCGCTGATCTTCGCGCTCGCCAATCCAGAGCCGGAAATCCGCCCCGAAGCCGCGCGCGAGGTCCGCCCCGACGCGATCATCGCGACCGGCCGGTCGGACTATCCCAATCAGGTCAACAATGTCCTGTGCTTCCCCTATATCTTCCGCGGCGCGCTGGACGTGGGCGCGACGCAGATCAACGAGGCGATGAAGGTCGCCGCCGCCGATGCCATCGCCGCCCTCGCCCGTATGCCCGCGCATGACAGTGTCGCCCAGGCCTATGGCGGGCGCAGGCTGGTGTTCGGCGCGGATTACATCATCCCGACCCCCTTCGATCCGCGCCTGATCGGTGAGATTGCGGTCGCCGTCGCGAAGGCCGCGATGGACAGCGGCGTCGCGAAAAAGACGCTCAATCTGGACGATTACAAGCGCAACCTGAACCACCAGAATACCCGGTCGGGCCAGTTGATGCTGCCGGTGTTCGAAGCCGCGCGCGGCAGCGGCACCCGCATCGCCTATGGTGAGGGCGAGGATGACCGCGTGCTGCGCGCAATTCGCGATGCGCTGGACGAAGGGATTGTCCGCCCGACCATCGTCGGCCGCCGCCGCATCCTGGAACAGAAGCTGCCCGAACTGGGGCTGAGCTTTGACCTCGACCGCGATGTCGAGGTGATCGACCCGGAAACCGACCATCTGGTCATGGGCGAACTGGTCGAGGCCTATCGCGCCGTCGCAGCGCGCAAGGGCGTGCCGGCGGACGAAATCCTGCGCCATGTCTATCGCCGCCCGACCGTCACCGCCGCCATGCTGCTGCGCACCGGCAGGGTCGACGCCGCGCTGGTCGGCGGTCGGTCGGAATATTGGGGGCAGGTCGAGCATGTGCTGCGCATCATCGATCGGGTGCCGAGCCACAGCCGCGTCTACGCGCTGTCCGGGCTGATCCTGGACGCGGGCGCGCTGTTCATCACGGACACGCATATGGTGCCCGATCCGACCACCGAGCAGATTGCTGAAATGACGGTCGCGGCCGCCGCGGAAGTCGCGCATTTCGGCCTCAAGCCGCGGGTTGCGCTGCTGTCCCACTCCAATTTCGGATCATCGCACACCGACAGCGCGCGCAAGATGCGCCGTGCCTACAAGAAGGTGCGCGACATGGCCCCCGAATTGGCGGCCGATGGCGAAATGCATGCCGACGCGGCGCTCAGCCAGGCGCTGCGCGATCGGCTGATCCCCGACTCGCGCTTTGAAGGGTCGGCAAACCTGCTGGTCATGCCCAATCTGGACGCGGCCAACATCACGCTGACGGCGCTGTCGGCATCGTCCAGTTCGCCTACGGTCGGCCCCATGCTGATGGGCCTTTCCAAGCCGATCCATGTGCTGACGCCCGGCGTGACATCGCGCGGTATCCTCAACCTGACGGCCATTGCGGCGGCCGAGGTCGTGCGGGAAGGCGTCACTTAACCTTTGCCTGCTAGCCTGCGCGGCGAAAGGAGATTGCCAATGGCATCATGGTTCAACGCGATGGCGAAAAGCATCGGTCCCAAGCTGGTGATCGCCCTTGGCCTGGGCGGTGCGGCGTGGGGGGCGATGCAGATGCTGGATCGGCCGACCGCGCCCGATGCCGAACCGATCGCGGCGCAGGCAGCCTCCCCCGCTGCCGAGGCCGCCGCGCCCCCCACAACGTCCGCCCAGCCGGTCGAACGACGCAGCGACCAGCCGATGGAGATCGACCCGCGCGCGCTGACCGTGAAGCGCGTGCTGGCCATCGACGGACCGTTTCGTCATGGCGATTATGTCTGGGATGAAAAGGGCGCGCCCGCAACCGGGCCGGTCATCATCACCATCGACCTCAAGGCCGAGACGCTGTCCGTTTTCCGCGATGGCTATGAAATCGGCGCAGCGGTCATCCTCTATGGCGCGACGGACAAGCCCAGTCCGCTCGGCGCCTTTCCGATCACGCAGAAGGACGCGGATCATGTGTCCAACCTGTATGATGCGCCCATGCCCTATGCGCAGCGACTGACCAGCGACGGCGTCTTCATCCATGGCAGCGATGTCGAATATGGACGCGGCACCCATGGCTGCATCGGCGTGCCGACGGAATTTGCCAAGAAGCTGTTCGGCGTGACGAAGATCGGCGACGTCGCGGTCATCACCAACGGCAAGATGCTGAATGTCGGCAAGGCGAAGGTCGGCGCCTAGAGCGGCGTCGTTTCGATCCGTGGCCTGGGCGCGGCGGTCAGCGCGCTGCCGGCCGAAGCGACCATGATGCTGAGCATCGCGATCCACTGAATCGACGTCAGCCGCTCGCCCAGCACGGCAAATCCCGCCAGCGCGCCGATCGCGGGCGCTGAACTGAGCAGCAGCCCGAAGGTCGGGGCGGACAGCCGCCGCATCGCCTCCATTTCCAGCGTGTAGGGAAAGGCGCTGGACAGAAAGGCGACGGCGAGCGCGACAAGCAGCAGGTGGGGCGAATGAACCGCCGTATCGATAGCGCCGACCGCCGCCGGGCTGATGATGACGGCGGCGACCAGCATCCCCCAGGCGACGGCATTGCCGCCGATCCCGGCCGACACGCGCTTGCCCGCGAGGATGTAGAGCGCCCAGCACAAGGCCGCGCCGCAGGCAAAGGCGACGCCCACGGGATCAAGCCGCGCGTCGGCGCGAATGGGGAGCAGGATCAGCAGGCCCGCCACTGCTGCGGCCAGCCAAACGAAATCGCGCGGACGGCGCGATCCGAACAGCACGATGGCGAGCGGCCCCGTCACCTCGATCGCGATGGCGGTGCCGAGCGGGATCCGAGCGAACGCCTGATAGATGGACAGGTTCATAAGTGCGAGCGTCGCGCCATAGGCCAGCAGCGGCCAGCGCAGGCCAGGCGGCACCGCCTGCCGCCAGGGCCGACGAAAGGACAGGAGCAACAGTGCCGCCAGCACGATCCGCAAGCCCGCCACGCCCGGCGCGCCGACCAGCGGAAACAGCGTCTTGGCGAAGGCCGCGCCCAAATTCATCGACAAAAGCGACAGCATCACTGCCCCGGTGCCGATCAGCGCGTCATGCGCGCCCTGTTCTTCGCTGCTGGCCATCGCCGGGCGCTATAGCCTATCGCGCGGACGGCGCCATGATTCTGATCGTCGTACGATTGTGTACATTGCGGAGGCAGGTGCAACAAAGTCATACGAATGCAGGATTGACCAACGCTGTCATCGCGCCCATCTGCATCGCTTCTGTATATTGCACTGCAACATGGAGCCGGCGATGAACGCCCACCCCCATCAGGCGCACCCAGCGCTTGTCCTGTTTGCGCTTTCGGTCGGCGCCTTTGCCATCGGCACGACCGAATTCGCGGCGATGAGTCTGCTGCCTTTCTTCGCGCGCGACCTGGGCATCGATGCGCCGACGGCGGGCCATGCGATCAGCGCCTATGCGCTGGGCGTGGTCGCCGGCGCGCCGGTGATCGCGGCCTTTGGCGCCCGGCTGCCGCGCCGGACGCTGCTGATCGGCCTGATGGCGATGTTCGCGCTAGCCAACGGGTTGTCGGCGCTGTCGCCCAGCTATCACTGGATGCTGCTGTTCCGGTTCCTGTCGGGCGTTCCGCATGGGGCCTATTTCGGCGTCGCTGCGTTGGTTGCCGCCAGCCTGGTGCCGATCGAAAAGCGGGCGCAGGCTATTGCGCGCATGTTCGCGGGTCTGACGGTTGCGACGATCATCGGCGTGCCGGTGGCGAACTGGATGGGCCAGGCGCTCGGCTGGCGCTGGGGCTTTGGCGTCGTGGCGGTGCTGGCGATCGCCACCGTGGCCCTGGTTGCCATTTATGCGCCACGCGACAGGGGCGACCCCAAGGCCAGCCCGATGCGCGAGTTGACGGCGTTGCAGCGCCCGCAGGTGTGGCTGACGCTGCTGACCGGGGCGATCGGCTTTGGCGGGCTGTTCGCGGTTTACACCTATGTCGCCTCAACCATGATCGAAGTGACGCATGTGTCGGAAGCCTATGTGCCGCTGGTGCTCGCCATATTTGGCGTCGGCATGACATTGGGCAATCTGGCGTCGGCCTGGTTGGCGGACCGGGCGCTCAATCGGACCGTCATCGGCATCATGCTGTGGAGCGCCGCGTCGCTGGCACTGTTCCCGCTGATGGCGGGCAATGTGTGGACGCTGGGGCTCGTCATCTTCATGATCGGACTGGGCGGCGGCCTTGGCACGCCGTTGCAGGCGCGCTTGATGGACGTGGCAGGCGACGCGCAGACGCTGGCCGCCGCGCTGCATCACAGCGCCTTCAATGTCGCCAATGCGCTTGGCCCATGGCTGGGTGGCCTGTCGATCGCCGCCGGCCATGGGCTGGTGTCGACCGGCTGGATCGGCAGCGGGCTGGCGCTGGGCGGCCTTGCAGTGTTCCTGGTCGCCATCATGCTGCAACGGCGCGCGGCCCCCATGATCGCTGCGCCGGCCGAATAAAGGCGCTTTCGCGGGCCGCCGACGCCGACTAGACAGGCGCGATGACAGATACGGGACGGGAACGGGCGCTGGCGGACGCAGCGATGGCGGCGCTGCGGCAGGGCGATGCGCAACGAGCACTCGCCACCTTGCGCGACATGCAGGAACCGCCGCCCATGCTGCTGGCGCAGGCCTGCAATCGCAGCGGCGACCTGGATGGCGAGGCGGCGGCGCTGCTACGCATCCTTGACCAGGACATTCGCAATCTGCCCGCGATGCTGGCCATGGGCCAGAATGCCGATCGGCGGGGCGACGCGCGCGGCGCGACCAGCTGGTATCGGTCCGCGCTGGCCCAAGCCGCGGCCACAGGCGCGCCGCCCCAGCTCCAGCCGTTGTTGCACAAGGCGCAGGACTATGTCGCACGGTCGAGCCGGACTTTCGAAGACCATCTGATGGATGCGATCAGCGGACTGCCGGCCCTGCCCCGCATCCAGCTGGCGACCGACCTGCTGCTGGGCAAGCAGAGCCTGTTCCTGCAACAGCCCAGCATGTTCTATTTCCCCGGACTGCCGCAGCGCGCCTTTTACGAGCGGTCGGAGTTCGACTGGGTGGCTCCTATGGAAGCGATGACTGGGGCCATCGTCGCGGAACTGGAGCAGGTGCGCGCGCAGGAGGCCGCTGCCTTCGCCCCCTATGTCCAGACGTCCCCGCTGCGTCCCGCGCCCAATAACCCCTTGCGCGACGATGATCGCTGGGGGGCGCTGTATTTCTGGCAGAATGGCGAGCAGGTCGCGGCCAATGCGGACCGCTGCCCGGCGGTGATGGCGGCCTTGGCTTTGGCGCCCATTCCCGTCATCGCCGGACGGTCGCCGATGGCGCTCTGGTCGCTATTGAAGCCCGGCACGCATATCCAGCCGCATCACGGCCTGCTCAACACCCGTCTCATCTGTCACTTGCCGCTGCTGACGCCAGACGGATGCGCGCTGCGGGTCGGTGCGGAAACGCGGACATGGCGCACGGGCGAGATGCTGCTGTTCGACGACAGCATCGAGCATGAGGCGTGGAACCGCAGTTCGGACACGCGGGTCGTGCTGTTGTTCGAGATATGGCGGCCTGAAATCGAGGCAGAGGAACGCGACGCGCTGACGCAACTGTTCCAGGCGATCGACCGGTTCGGCCCGGCGCAGGTCGATACGGGCGGCTGAATGGAACGTTCGCGGCAGCGCCGACCGCGAGAGTGCAACCTGGAAATGCTCTAGCGCATCTTGGCGGTGACGACATCAAAAGGCTGGGGCCGGCCCAGATGAAAACCCTGGCCGATGGGGCAGCCATGGGCGAGCAGCAATTGCGCCTGAAGCTCCGTCTCGACGCCCTCCGCCACGACTTCCATGCCGAAACTGTCGCCCAGCTTGACGATCGCATCGACAATGGCCGCGTCGCCCGCGTCATTGTCCATGTTGCTGACGAAACTGCGGTCGATCTTGAGCACATCGACCGGATAATGTTTGAGGTGGCTGAGCGAGGCATAGCCGGTGCCGAAATCGTCCAGTGCGACTCGCACCCCTTCCTTGGCGAAACAGCGCAGCGCGGTGGCGACCTGATCCGCGCCCCGGCCCAGGAACACGGTTTCCGTCACCTCCAACTCAAGATGGCGCGTGGGGATATTGGCTAGACGCAGTCGCTCCAACACCGAATCGGCAAAGCCGGCATGAGTGAAATCGGCTGCCGACGCGTTGAACGCCACGCTGCCCGGATCAAGCCCCGCATCGAGCCATCGGATGATATCGCGCAGCAGCTTGTCCAGCATCGTCTGGGTCAGTCCGACCGCGATCTCCCCATGGTCGAAGGCGGCAGCGATGCTGCCGGGCAACTGCACGCCCAGGCGCGGATGACACCAGCGCAACAGCGCCTCATAGCCCGTGACCATACGGGTGCGCAGGTCGATCTTGGGCTGGTAATAGGGCATGATCAGGTCGTCGGCGATGATCTGGCGCGCCATTCGGATCATGGAGCTGCGCTGCTGCGCCTCGGCGCGCAGACTGGAATGGAACAGCGTCAGCCGCCCGCGCCCGGCCGCCTTCGACGCGTAAAGGGCCAGGTCAGCGGCCTTGAACAGCTCATCCCCTTCGCTGCCGGCGTCGCCGCCGAACAGCGCCGCGCCCATGCTGACGCCGCAATCGAGCGAGCGCCCTTCATGCATATGCGGTCGGCGCAGGGTTTCGATCAGCGCCTTGCCCCAGGCTTCGGCGCGGGTCGCATCACTCAACGTGCTGGACAAAAGGCCAAATTCGTCGCCGCCCAGGCGACCGATGACCGCATCGGGCGGAGCCGCGGCCTGCAACCGCTCGGCAAAGGCGCACAACAGCGCGTCGCCGGCATCGTGGCCCAGTGAATCATTGGTCCGTTTAAGGTCGTCTATGTCCATCAAAAGAAGGGCGAAACTGTCCCCCGACCGGCGCGCCGCCTTGGCCATGTCGTCCAGCGTCTGTTGCCATGACGACCGGTTGGGCAGCCGCGTCATGGCGTCATGCGTGGCCGCCCAGCGAATACGCCGTTCGCTGTCCTGCTGTTCGGTCACGTCCAGAAACGTGATGATGATGCGAACCGACCCGTCGGTGTCGCACCGCGTCGTCCAGCCCGTGCTCTTGATCCAGCGAAGCGCGCCGTCGGTGGCGCGATATATCCGCAGCATGTCTTCAAAATGCGCTGGCAGGCCGCCGCCGGCAACCGCGGCCAATTTGTCCTGCAAGCGCGGGCGATCATCCGGGTGGACGAGCGACAGCGCCAGTTCGGTCGTCGGCGTGACATCTGGCGACACGCCCAGCATTGCGCGCAATTCCGGCGACCAACTGCGCTGTCCCGTCCTGCTGTCAAAATCCCATATCCCAAGTCCGGCCGACTGGATCGCCAGCCGGAACCGCTCCTCGCTTTGGGCGAGATCATGCTCGGCCATATGCCGTTCATGCACGTCTTCCAGCGATCCATACCAGCGAATGATCCGGCCATCCGCGCCGCGCCGCGCCGCCGCGCAGGCTCGCATCCAGCGATAATGGCCAGAGCGCAACCGCACGCGATATTCGATATCGACCGGTTCCCCATTGGCGAGATGCCGATCCCATATTCCCAGCACGCGGGTCTCATCCTCTGGATGCAACACCGTGGCCCATCCCTGGCCAAGCGCTTCGTTTTTCGAAATGCCGGTTATTTCCGCGAATCGAGGCCCCACTTCCTCGATCGCTCCGTCAGGCCCGGCAGTCCAGGGAACCTGCGGGCTGAGCGCGACCGACCAGCGATAATGATCGCGGCTTTCGGCGACAGCTGCGGACAGCAATTCATGATAGGGCTGAGCATCCGCCACGATGCCGTAATAGCGCCAGTCCCCGCCGGGCAGGGGATGACGCCGCATCTCGACGCGGCACCAGCGCGGGCGGCCCGGTTCGAGCGACAATGTCACCATGAGGGGGGACGGCTGCCGTTCCTTGCTGGCGGCGATCAGGGCGCGGCGATCAGCCGCGTCCAGCAGCGCCCGCCAGCCACGGCCGACAGGATCGACCGCCGGTCGCAGCGACGGCCCCGATACCGACCACCATCCGATCAGCCGACCATGCCGGTCGGCCACCCATCGAATGATGCGCGGCGACATCTCGACGAAATCGGCAGAGGGCGCCATATCGACGCCAGCGAGCAACGGGTCGGCGCCGACATAGCCATGTCCGGCCATGTCCCAACCCTGCAAAAACCGGTGGTCAACGAACCGGTCCACCGCTCCTCTCCCTCCAGGCACATTCCTGCGTCATGGAGACCCGTTTAGAGGAAAAGGTTAAACAATTTGGATATTTTCCAGCCTGGCGGGCAATCCCGGCCGGACCAGCGGCCTATCTGCGCAAAATTGTCGCGAGATCGGCGGTTCGTGGCGCGCGCTCTGGTGCTGCACCGACAGCTCCCGGATCGCTTTCGATCGGATCGAAGCGTGTCCAGCCATCGCGGCCGAGCTTTTCGAGCGGCTGGTACCGCACCTTATACTGCATCCGCGCCGCGCCCTTCACCCAATAGCCTAGATAGACATAAGGCAGGTCCGCGGCGGCCGCGCGCAGGATATGGTCCATGATGATATAGTTGCCCAGCCCGGGGCGATCCGGGGACTGGGTGTCGAAGAAACTGTAGATCATCGACAGGCCGTCGCCTTGCCGGTCCGTGAGACAGGCGCCGACCAGTTTGCCCGGCCGGCCATTGCTGCCGGGCTCGCGATATTCGACGACATGGCTATCGACCGGGGTCTGTTCGACCATGTCGGCAAAGTCCATTTCGTCCATTTCGGTCATACCCCCGCCGGGGTGGCGTACGTTCAGATAACGCTGGAGCAGCGCGAACTGCTCCTGCGTCGACCAGGGCTTGCAGGCGCTGACCACCAGATCCTCGTTCCGGCGCAGCAATTTGCGCTGGGTCGCATTGGGCCGGAATTCGTGCGTGACGACGCGGACCGACACGCAGGCGGTGCAATCGATGCAGCTGGGCCGATAGGCGACATTCTGGCTGCGGCGAAAACCGATGCGGCCAAGCGCGTCGTTGAGTTCCGCCGCATTGTCGCCGTTGAGTTCCGTAAAGACCTTTCGTTCGCTCCGGCCAGGCAAATAGGGACACGGGCTGGGATTGGTCACGAAGAAGCGCGGGAAGCGAAATGGCGCGGTCACGCGGCTCCCCCCGATCCTGTGCTGCCAAACCCATGCGTCATGCGCTCGTTATGCCGCTCCCGCGCGCGCAAGAAAAGCGCATTTACTATCAAAAAATGGGGGCTGACCGTCCCATTATGCAACCTCGATCGGCGCGACCTCATAGCCGGCGGCGCGCAGCGCGCCGAGCAGGTTCTGGAGATGATCGCGGTCGCGCGTTTCGCATTCGACGTCGAGGCTGAGGCCCTTGGCCGGCAGGTTGGTGAAGATGCGCTGATGCGACAGTTCCAGGATGTTGACCGCTTCCTGGTCGAAGATGCGCGCGACGTTGAACAATGCGCCCGGCCGATCCTGCAAGATAATGCGCAGCCGTGCCAGCCGGCCCGAACGGGCTAGATCGCGCAGCAGTACATTGGCCAGCAGGCGCGTGTCGATATTGCCGCCGGTCAGCACCAGTCCGACCTTGCGCCCGGCAAATTGATCGCGATGCGTCAACAAGGCGGCAAGGCCCGCACCTCCTGCCCCTTCAACCACCGTCTTTTCGATCTGAAGCAACAGGCTGAGCGATTCCTCCAGCCGCCGCTCATTCACCAGCACGATGTCGTCGGCCAGCCGTTCGACAAAACGGCGCGTGACCGAACCGGGCTGCTTGACGGCAATGCCCTCGGCTAGCGTGTCACCGTCGCAGGCCAGGTCCGTGCTTTTCAGGAAGCCGTACATGGACGGGTAAAGCTCCGCCTGCACACCGATCAGGCGAATATCCGGCTTCATGGCGCGCGCCGCCGTGCCCATGCCCGAAAACAGGCCGCCGCCGCCGATCGGGATTACCAAAGTGTCGATCTCCGGCGCATCCTCCAGCATTTCAAGCGCGACCGTGCCCTGCCCCGCGATGATGTCGGGTTCGTCGAAGGGATGAACGAAGGTCAGCCCCTGCGCCGCCTCCAGTTCGCGGGCATGGGCATAGGCATCATCGAACTTTTCGCCAAATTGCACCACGGTCGCGCCGTGGCTGCGGGTCTGCGTCACCTTGATGATCGGCGTGGTCGTGGGCATCACGATGGTGACGGGCACGCCCAGCCGCTTGCCATGATAGGCGAGGCCCTGCGCGTGATTGCCCGCCGAAGCGGCAATGACGCCCTTCGCCTTGGACGCATCGTCCAGTTGCAGCAAACGGTTGAGCGCGCCGCGTTCCTTGTAGGCGGCGGTGAACTGGAGATTTTCGAACTTCAGATAGACCTTGCAGCCCAGCATGTCGGACAGCGTCTGGCTGATCAACGTCGGCGTCTTGACGATCGCTCCGGCAATGCGGGTGCGAGCGGCCAATATGTCATCGACGGTGACGGGCAGCGGCAGGGCGCTTTCGATCTTCGCGAGCGTGTTCATGCCCCGCCCCCTAGACCAAAAACAGCTGCGAAGAAACTGGAACTGTCCCGGCACTGGCCCTATGGCGGAGGTCCAAGCACGCAAATATATGAGGCGGGATGGCTAGGATCGCGTTTATCGGCCTGGGGACCATGGGGGCTCCGATGGCTGGACATCTGGCGAAGGCCGGGCATGAGCTGACGGTCTACAACCGATCCATCGGCAAGGCGAAAAGCTGGGCCGAAGCCTATGGCGGCGCGGTCGCGATCAGCCCGGCCAAGGCCGCAGAGGATGCGGACATCGTCATCAGTTGCGTGGGCACCGACGATGATCTGGCGCAGGTGGCGCTGGGGCGCGAAGGCGCGTTCCGATCAATGCAGCCGGGCGGCCTGTTCATCGACCACACCACCGTATCCGCGCGCATCGCCCGGCAATTGTTCGTGGAAGGCGAAAGCCGGGGCATCCACTGCGTCGACGCGCCTGTCACCGGCGGCCATTCGGGCGCGCAGGACGGCAAGCTCGCCATCATGTGCGGGGGCAGCGAACCGGCGGTCGCTGCGGCGAAGATCGTGATGCAGGCCTATGCCACGCGCATCGTCCATGTCGGCGGCGCGGGCGCGGGCCAGACCGCCAAGATGGCAAACCAGATCTGCATCGCCGGCATTATCCAGGGCCTGTCCGAAGCCTTGCGGTTCGCGCAGGCGGCGGAACTGGATCTGGACGCGGTGTTCGAGGCGATTTCGGGCGGCGCTGCGCAAAGCTGGCAGATGGACCGATATTGGGGAACGATGGCGCGCGACGAATTCGACTTCGGCTTCGCCGTCGACTGGATGCGCAAGGATCTGGGACTGGCGCTGGACGAAGCGCGCGCCAATGGCGCGACATTGCCGGTGACGGCGATGATCGATCAATTTTACGCCGATGTGCAGGCCATGGGCGGCCATCGGCAGGACACGAGCGCATTGGTGCGGAGACTGACCCGAGCATGAAGATTTTCGTTTCGAGCGCCGCGATCGCGCTCGCCCTGTGTCCGCCGCCGGTTCTGGCGGCGGGCGTCATCGACAATGTGAATGGCATCGCGCTGGACGCCAATGGCAAGATCGTGCGCTTCGGCGCGCTGATGATCGACGATGACGGCAAGGTCGAAAAGCTGATCGAGGGCCGCTATAAGGAACCGGAATATAAACGGCCCAAGAAGCGCAAGAAGGGCGAGCCCTGGCCCGAGCCGCCCAAGGGGCTGGCGTTCAAGCTGGACGGCGGCGGCAAGACGCTTATCCCCGGCCTCATTGACGCGCATGGCCATGTGATGGGCTATGGCCTGTCGCTGATCACGCTCGACCTGTCGGACACGACATCGCTGGCGCAGGCGCAGGAGAAGATCCGCGCCTATGTCGCCGCCAATCCGGGCCGCAAATGGATCATCGGCACGGGCTGGAACCAGG
Source organism: Sphingobium sp. UBA5915 (assembly GCF_002431195.1). NCBI lineage: Bacteria > Pseudomonadati > Pseudomonadota > Alphaproteobacteria > Sphingomonadales > Sphingobiaceae > Sphingobium > Sphingobium sp. UBA5915. Next base: position 196,826 of record NZ_DJDV01000057.1, read on the forward strand.
AACAATGGGGTCTGGGCCGATTTCCCACCGCCGCTGACCTGGACGCAGCGGTCAGCGACATTCCCGTATGGCTGGAACGGGTGGACGGCCATGCCGGCTGGGCCAACAGCGCCGCCATCCGCGCGGCGGGGATCACCGGCGCGACCAAGGCGCCGGCGGGCGGGAGGATCGAAATGGCGGGCGGCAAGCCTGCGGGCGTGTTCGTCGACCGGGCGATGGACCTGATGCAGAAGGTCGTGCCGCCGCCTGCGCCCAAGGACCGCGATCTGGCGCTGGAGAAGGCGCAGCGCGCCCTGCTGTCGATGGGCATCACCGGCATTGCCGACATGGGCACCAGCATCGAGGATTGGCAGGCGTTCCGCCGATCGGCCGATCGCGGCGCGCTGCGCGTGCGGATCATGTCCTACGCCATGGGGCTGGACAATATGGTGCTGATCGCCGGGCCGGAACCGACACCGTGGCTCTATGACGACCATCTGCGCATGGGCGGGATCAAGCTTTTGCTGGACGGCGCGCTGGGATCGCGCGGGGCGTGGCTGAAGGCCGACTATGCCGATGCGCCGGGCCAGAGGGGGCTGCGCATGATCCCCGACACGCAATTGCGCAACATCATGAGCCGGGCGGCGATGGACAATTTCCAGGTCGCGATGCACGCGATCGGCGATGCCGCCAATGGCGAGGCGCTGGACGCGATTCAGGAACTGGCCGAAACCTACAAGGGCGACCGGCGCTGGCGCATCGAACATGCGCAGATCATCGATCCGGCCGACCTGCCGCGCTTCGGTCCGCTGGGCGTGATCGCGTCGATGCAGCCGGTGCATGAAGCATCGGACTGGCGCATGGCGACGGCGCGGCTGGGCGAAGCGCGGCTGGCGGGCGCCTATGCGTGGAAGACGATGCTCGACAATCGCGTGCCGCTCGCCTTCGGCTCCGACGTGCCGGTGGAAAGCCCCAATCCCTTCCCCGGCATCGCGGTCGCCATGTCGCGGGAGGATGCAAAGGGTCAGCCGGTCGGCGGATGGATGCCGCAGCAACGCGTGAGCTTTCAAGCGGCGCTCGACGGCTTCACCCGGCAGGCGGCCTATGCTGGTTTTGCGGAAAAGAAGTTCGGCAGCTTGGTCCCCGGCCAGCGCGCCGATTTCCTGCTGATCGACCGCGATATTTCGACCGCGCAGCCGGCCGATATTCGCACGACGCAGGTGCTGGAAACCTGGATCGGCGGCAAGCGCGTCTATGTGAAGGGGCAGTAACGCCCCTTCCCTGTCGCCTTACATCGCATTGTCGGCGGCGTTGAACGCCTCTTCCATGGTCTGGGGCAGTGGCGGCTGGACCGGCTTGTCGCAGCCCGCTTCCTTCATATGCGCGCGCAGCATGTCCATGCGGTCGAGGTTCCAGCGCGCCAGCGGCACGCCCAGCGGCCGGAAGTCGGCGCGCTCGAACAGCTGCACCACATAATTGTGGCACAGTTCATCGACCTGCTCGATGGTCAGCATGCCAAGGTTCATGACCATCGGCCGCCCCGGCACGCCGTTGCGCCCCCGCACCAGGTCGGTGACATAGAGGCCGCCGCGCGGGTCGACCAGCACGACGTCGGCTTCGCTCGAATCGATCAGCCGGTGGCTGGCGGCATAGGGCGCGACAAATTCATAGGTACGCCAGACCAGGTAGCCGCCCGACAATATGGTGATGAGCAGGCCGATGAGCACCGGCCGCATCGCGTCGCACGGGCGAAAACGCGCCCAGCCCAGCCCGGCAAGCAGGCAGAAGGGGCCGATGAAGCCATGGGCGTAGCGAAAGCCCCAGCCATAGCCCTGCGCCAGCGCCAGCCCGCACCCCGCCACGCAGCCCAGCGCGAGCGGCAGCGCGATTTCCCGCCCGGCCAGCAGCGCGCGCCAGCGCATCGCGGCGACCACCAGCGCGGCGAGCGGCGCCATCAATATGTTGTTCCAGGCGATATAGCGGGTGAGGTTGACCAGCGGCTGCCAGCGATCGCCCAGCCGTTCGAACAGGCTGCCAATCTTGTCCGCCACCCCGGCCGACGGGCGAACATCCGCCGGCGCGCCCAGCGCATGCAAGAGGAAACCCGGCCATAGCTTGGCCCAGACTACGACGATCGCCACCAGCGTCAGCGCATGGAAGGCCGCCACCTGCCAGCGGCGCGCCAGCAGCATCCACAGGATGAAGGGCGCGATGAACAAGGGCGGGAAATGCCATTGATGCAGGCCCGCCGCGATCAGCGCGACCAGCCCCGCCGCGCCATGGCCCAGCCATCCGCCGCGCAGCACCAGCGCCAGCCAGACGAGGTTGAGCGCGAAATGCCCGGTCATCGCATAAGGGGTCATGGCCGTGACCCACAACTGGCAGGATGAAAAGGCGAGGATCAGCGTGACCCAGACCGCATCGGGCCGGTCGGGCATCAGGCGCAGCGCCACGCGCCACAGGGCGATAAGGCCGGTCATCAGCAGCACCGGCCCGGCCAGATTGGGATCGCCCAATTGCCAGAACAAAGCCTGGATCGCGCTGTTCACTGGCAGATAGGCGGCAGTCCAGTAATCCGCTGCGCCGAAGGGCGAGAAAAATTCGGGCATGATTGCCCGGCGATAGGGTTCCCATTCGATCGGGATGGGCCGGGCGAACAGCCCTTCGCGCATATAGGCGGCGGCGAAGCGGGCGACTTCTTCGTCCCGGCTGATCGCATAATCCTGAAACAGCGCATAATGGCCGGTCCAGGCGGCAAGGCCCAGCAGCACGACCAACGGTATCACGATCCGCGCGGTAGGCGGCGGCAGGCTGAAACCACGCCCTTCCGCCCAGGGCGCGGCGAGCGCCAGCAGCGCCAGAGCGCCGAGCAGCGCGGGCAGATCCTGATCGAGAAGAAGGATGACGGCCAGGCTGATCCCCTGCCGGTAGGTGACATGCCACAGGAAGGTGCCGATCACCCACAGCGTCAGGCACAAGGCTCCCGCCAGGAACAGGCGTCGCGCGGACACGAACGATCCGGGCGCGCCCATGGTCAGTCGCGCACCAGCGTCCGGTTGACGAAAATGCCGTCCATTTCGACCAGCAGCGGGAAATGCCCCTTATTATTGGCAAAGAAGGCCGATGGGACGAAATCGCGCGCTTCCAGCCAGTCGATCATCGTCCGATAGCCGGTGCCGCCGTCATAGATAGGGCGCACGCCCAGTTCGGTCTGGACGCCCAGCATCCGGCCGATGGCATCCCCCGCCCCTTCGCACACCGACAGGTCGTGGCCCTGCGTGTCCATCTTGAGAAACGGCCGGGCAAAGCCATGCTGCGCGAGCAATTCCGGCAACAGCGTATCGAGCCGGCGGCACTGCATCTCGACCGTCTTCGTCACCTTGTTGCGATCGGCGAAGATGGCGTCCTGCACACCCGAAGGCTTTTTCAACGAACTGAACTGATCGGCCGCCATGATGTTGAAGCTGGCCGTCCCGTCGAAATCGGACAGCGCCATGTTGAACACATGCCAGCGCGGATCGGCGGCGGCGCGCTTTTCCAGCAGCGCGAAAATATCGGGATTGGGCTCGAAGGAGAGGATGAGGCCTCTGTAGCCGGCATCCAGGCGCGCCATGATCGCATATTGGCCGCGATTGGCCCCGACATCGAACAGGCAATCGACGGCGAAGGTCGTGAGGAACCGGCGCAGCGCCTGCACCTCCGGATATTGGTGGACGCGGCCCGCCGCCGCCAGCCGCATCGCCAGCAGCCGATCGCCCAGTTCGCGGCGATAGCGGCTCATGCCCGCTGCTCCAGCACGCACTGATAAATGTCGATCGTCGTTGCCGCCATTTCCCGCCAGGACCCCATAGTATCTCCATAGGCGCGCGCACGGGCGCCCTGTTCCCGCCTGATGGCGGGGCTTTCGATCAGGGGCAAGAGCGCTTCGCCCAAGGCCGCTGCGTCCCCGGCCGGCGCGCGCGTCGCGACGCCATCGGGCAACTGGCCGAACATGCCCGCGTCCGACGTGACCATCGCCTTGCCATGATGGAGCGCGGAAAGAAACGCCCCGCTCGAATCGATATGGCGATAGGGAAAGGCGATCATGTCCGCGCGCGCCATATGCGCGTCGAGCCGGCCTTCGGTCAGAAAGCCCAGATCCGTCACCAGCCGGTCGGCAAAACCGGCGCGCGCGACGGCCTCGATCATCGGCATCATGTCGATGAAGGGCTTGCCCGCGATCACCAGTTCAAAGCCATGACCCTGCCGCCAAAGGGAAATGCAGGCGTCGACCAGCACGTCCACGCCCTTATAGGGCCGGATGGTGCCGAAAAAGAGCAGACGCGGCAGCATCGGTTGCGGCACGGCGGCAAGGTCCGCCTGCGTCGCTGTCGCGAGGCGCATGGGCGGGTGTGGCGTCACATGGATGCGGGCCGGGGCGATGCCCTGCCCGACCAACGCGGCGCGGGTCGTTTCCCCATGAACGATCAGCGCATCGAAGCCGTCAAGCAGCGCGCGGTAGCCGCGTCCCTGAACCCCCGCATCGGCATGATAGGCGTCGGCATTGTGGACGGTGTGAACCAGCGCTACGCGGCCCGCCAGTCGCTTCAGCATCAGCCGGTCGGCGGGTCCGAGCGGCAGCCACTGGACGTGGACGACATCGGCTTGCGTCAGCAGGCGCAGATCGCCTAGCGCGCAGGCCAGCCCATATTCCGCTGCCTTGGCCAGGCGAAAGGCGCGCCCTTCGCCCAGCCGGTCGCGCAGCGCCTCGCTGCGGCGGAAAAAATGCGGGCGATAGCGATAGCCCTGCGGCGCGATCGCATCGGTGGGGCGCATCGGGCGACCGAGCAACGTTACCTGCGCACCCTGCGCGGCCAGCGTCGCGCACAGGCTGTCGTCATAGCGCCCGGTGAAGAGCGACGGATCGAGCATCGCGACCTTCATGCGCGCGCCAGCGTCCGCAGCGAGAGAAGATGCAGCGCCGCCACCGCGATCAGGGTCAGCGCATAGAGCGTCAGGAAACCGAGATCGAAGCGGCCGGGAAACAGCGAGAGGGCGAGCGGCGCGCTTGCCAGCGATCCGGCAAGAAAGGGCAGCGACCGGGCGAGCAGATGCGTGAAACGGCCCAGCGCCGCCTGTACATAGACCGACACGCTGACGACCGTGAGCGCGGCGAGCGCCAGCAGGATGAGGCCGATGTCCGCGCGGTCGATGCTCGCCTGCCCGTCGAACAGGATCGTGAACAGCCGATCGCCCGCCCCCCACAAGACCGCCGCCAGCGCCAGCGCGAACAGCATCGCGGCAGCGAGCGCGCGGCCCAGCAATTGCCGCAGCCGCGGCCGGTCGCCGGCATGATAGGCGCGGGTGACGCGGGGCAACACCGCCTCCACCAGAGCGCGGACCAGCATCGACAGGGCGCGCGCCATCTTGAAGAAGAAATCGAACACCAGCATCGGCCGCGCGTCCGACGTCACCACCGCAATGGTGAAATAGGGCGCATTATAAGCGATGATGTCCGACACGGTGAATGCCGCCGATGCGCCGATGTCGCGCATATAGTGGCTGCGCACATGGCCCCCGCCCACGCGCACGGCCAGCCAGTGACGCCGGCGCATCCCCAGCCGCCGGTGAACATGGCCGATGGCGACACCGATCATGATCACACTGACGACCAGTTGCAGCGCGACCGACAGGCGCGGGTCGAGGCCCGCAAGAATGGCGAGCAGCAGTGCGATGGTGACGACGCGGCGCGCGCAATCGAGCGCTTCCCACAGGAAATTGCCATCGACCGCCGCCAGCGCGCGCTTTGCAAGCAAGGCTGGCAGGTTGAGGCAGGCAGACAGGAAGAACAGCAGGAACAGGACAGGCATGGCCGTCGCCAGCCATCCCATCGCCAAGGCGACCAGCAGGATCAGCGTCCCGCCCGCGACCAGCAGGCCCAGGAACAGGAACAGTACGCCCATTTCCTCCAGCCGGAAGCCGCCATCGTCCGTGCCCTCGCCGCGCCCCAGCCAGTGCCGCCGCAAGCGGGCGTAGATGATGCTGGTGAGGCCGAATTCCGCCGAAATGGTGAAATTGCCGAACGCGACCAGCAGCAGGAAGGCCTGAAATTCCGCGATCGGGAGCACGCGCACGAACACGAAGGTGACGGCAAAGCCCCAGATCAGCACCAACCCGACATTGGCGAGTTTCACCAGGGCCAGGATGCGGGCGCTGCCCTCCAACCGGGCGAGGCGGCTCATCGTGGCTTGCGCGCCCTGAACAGCCGGTCGTCGAGCGCGTAGAAATGACGCAGGTCGGGGTCGATCAACGCGGCGTCAATCTCCTCCAGATCGAAGCCCGCGGCGCGGATGCGGTCGGCGAAATCGGGGCCATACTGGCGGACATGGTCCCACTGGCCAAAGCGCCGTTCCCGCTCGCGCGGGGGCATGGCAAAACTGCCATCCTCGGTCGGCTTGTCCCATAACGGGACAATTAGCCAGGCCTCCCCGCCCGGCTTCAGCGCACGCAGGATATTGCGCAGCACCGCCCTATCGTCGGGCACATGCTCCATCACATGGCTGGCGTAGAACAGGTCGTAGCGATCGACTTCGGCCAATTCCATCAGGTCGACGCGCTGCATTCCGGGAACGGTGTAGCGCGCGGGGTCGAGATCGGCGGGGACATAGTCGGCGGCAGTGGAAAAGCGGCGGACCAGGCTTCCCTCATTGGGGGCCATGTGCAGCACCGCGCCATCGACCGGCACGGTCAGGCGGCCTTCCCCGATCAGCCAGTTCATCAGCCGCTCGCGCGGGGACGCGCCGCAGGCCGGGCAGCCCCATTCGGGGTTGTCGCCATAGCGGAAGAATCCCACAACCGTCCTGCCGCAGGCCGGGCAGCCACGCGAGGCGCGCGCGCCCAGCGCCTGGCGCAGTTTCAGCGCGGTCCGGGTCAGATGCTTGCCGGCGGCCTTGGCCACCCGCTGGACAGTAATCACGTCAGTCTCCGCATGGGGTCAGGCCAGCGCCTATACTATATCGCCGCGCAGAAGCGAGAGGGTCAGCGCGATTGCGCCGGGTTCCAGATGGTGACGGTGCGCCCGCGCATCGCCTTTGTCACGCCCTGCAAGGTGGCGGCATAGGCGATCAGCATGTCGACCAGCGCCGCCACGGGGCCGCGGCGCGCGCGGATGCCCGTCAGGACGGCGAAGGCGACGACAGCGACGCCGATGACCAAAAGCAGCGGAGAGAGACGCCAGGCGAGGATCGCGGCCGCCAGCGCGCCGGTCAGGATGAATGCCCCGCCGAACCACCGGACAATCTTGCGCGACGCATATTTGAAGCGGTCGATCGCGGCCATGCGGCGCAATTGCGGGCGAAGGTAACGGTGCGTGTGCCAGGCGCGCGCGGCGATGCGGACCTTGCGCCGATATTCGTCGCCGCGCGCCGTCACCAGCCGTTCGCGGGCGATGACATCCTGCGCCTTGATGAGCCGCCGGCCTGCGAACACAACCGCCATCGACACGGTAAGGTCGTCCAGCACGCTTTCGGGAAATTCGGGATAGAGGCTGCGCCGGATCGAGAAGATGGAGCCGTCCGCGCCCAGCACATTGCCGGTGCGCGATTCCTCGTCCTTCAGCCGTTCCTCAAGCCGCCAGTAGAGCGACCCGACCGATGCGGTGGCGCTTTCGTTCGCGCCGACATAGTGGAGCGATCCGAGCACGCCGCCAACCGCCGGATCGGCATAGCGGGCGAGCAGCCGGTCGATGGCGTCGGGGTCCAGCAGCACATTGGCGTCGGTGAAGATCAGCACTTCGCCGCGCGCGCTGGCGGCAAGCTGCTTCATGCCATGCGCCTTGCCGCTGCGGCCGGGGCCGCGCAGCAGGGTGACATGACCAGCCCCCGCGATCAGGTCGCCGGTGCCGTCGCTCGACCCATCATCGAAGGCCAGGAATTCCAGATCGGGATGACGCTGGCGCAGCATCGCCAGATTGGCGAGCTTGTCCGGCATCGCCGCGGCTTCATTATAGGCGCAGAAGAGGAGCGAGGCACTGGGGGCCTGCACTGCGACCGGATGCTCCGGCCGGGTCGGCAGCGCACGCAGGACCAGCGGATAACAGAGAAACGGCCAGGCGACGGCGATCAGGCACAGCGCCAGTATCACCAGCAATATCAGGTCGATCATTGCCATGCTTAATAGGCCTTGTGATGGACGAGCACGCCCAGCGTCGCGACAATGATCCGCATGTCGCGCCAGATCGACCAGTCGCTGACATATTCCAGGTCCGACTGGAGCCGGTCGATCAGGTCCTGATGATGATCGGTGGAGCCGCGATGGCCGCGCACCTGGGCAAGGCCGGTCATCCCCGGCTTGATGCAATGGCGCGCCCAGTAACGCGGGTCGACTTCCCAATAAAGGCTGTTGCCCGCCTTGGCCGCCGCGGCATGGGGACGTGGGCCAACAATGCTCATGTCGCCTTTCAACACATTGAAAAGCTGCGGTAATTCATCAATGCTGGTGCGCCGGAGAAAAGCACCGACACGGGTCACGCGATCATCGTCGCGCCGGGTCAATGTCGCGGCCTGATGATCGCTCGCATCGGTGCGCATCGAGCGGAATTTGTAGATGGAAAAGGAGCGCGCATCCTTGCCGATGCGTGGTTGGCGGAACAGCGCCGGGCCGGGGCTGGTCAGCCGCACCGCCAGCGCCGCACCGATCAGGACGGGCGACAGCAGGATCGTGGCAGCGCCAGCAACGATCAGGTCGAACAGGCGCTTGATCAGGCGATCGCGAAACTGGAGCGGCCCACCCGCGACGATGATCGTGGGCTGGCCATCATACTCATCGACCCGCGCAGGGGCAAAGCGCAGCAATTCGGGCACGACGATTTCGCCGCGCGCGGACAGCGACTTGAGCGCCGCCGACCAGTCGTCCATGCGCTCCATCGGGCAGGCGACGATGACTCGCTCCGCCATGCCCACCGCGCCGGCCAGCCGGGCGGCCATGTCGGCGTCATGCCGTTCGGGGTGCAGATTGGCGGCATCGGCATCGATGATGCTGGCGTGAAAGCCCGTCGCGATCGTCACCCCATCCAAAATTACGGCGGTCAGATGCGGCACCCCCCCCCGCAGGCTGACCGCCCGCCGCGCCACCGCCACCCCGACCCGCGCCCGCGCAACCGCGCCCCGCCCC
>NZ_DJDV01000057.1:206156-217497 GCF_002431195.1 Sphingobium sp. UBA5915
AGATGCGGCACCCCGCCCAGCAGGCTGACCGCCAGCCGCGCCACCGCCACCCGGACCAGCGCCAGCGCAACCGCGCCCAGCCCCAGCCCCGTGACGAAGGTCAAACGCGACAATTGCTCGGCGATCTTGCCCAGATAGACGATCAGCAGCATAAGCAGCGCCGCCTGCGCCAGCGCCCACAGCGCCCGCACAATCCCCCGCCGCAGATGGTCGATCGTGTTGATGCCATAGGCCCCGCCCTGCACCGCCAGCAGCGCGTAGAGCGGCGCGACCATGGCGAACATGACGATGCCGTGCGGCTTGCCCGGCTCGCCCCACAGCGCGCCCAGCACGAACCAGTTGGCGGCGAGGAAGGCGCAGAACAGCCCCGCCATGTCGCCCGCCAGGCACAGCGCATAAAGGCGCAACCGCACCATTTCCTTGGAAACTGTCACGCCTGCGCCCCGATCATCGTCATGTGCCCCGTTGGCACCGGCGGACGCGGGTTGCAAGGGGGTGGACTAAAGGCAGTCGCCTGTGGTGCAGATCGAGAGCAGGCCGACCAGTGGCTGGGAAAGGATGACGCCCACAGCGTAAATCGCGAACAAGGCTAATTGATACACCACTTTCCAACGCGTGAAAGGCGGACCGATGAGCCCGAAACCCGCCAGCCCTGCTACTATTGATAGCAATGAAACGAAAAGGGTGGCAGTCTCCGCTTTTACATAAGGGCGCACCAAATGCGCGTATCCGAGCCAGACCAGCCAAGGCCCGACCAGCATCATCCCTACACTCCGATAAATGCGCGCCGCATTGCTCACGTCCCGAACAATCGCCCCAGCCCCTTGTCCAGCATCAGCAATTGCCACAACAGCCGGCCATGGTCGGCCACGCCAGCCTTGTGGTCGGCGGCGACCTTCGCCAGCATCCGGGCGTCGAACCAGCCGGTCTTCGCCAGCGCCGATCCGCCGGCGATGGCGTTCGCCTCGCCCGCCAGCGCGCCGCGAAACCAGGCGCTGATGGGCGTGACGAAGCCCATTTTCTGGCGGTAGAGTATGTCCTGCGGCAGGAAGGGCTCCATCGCCTTCTTCATCAACACCTTGCCGCTGTTGCCGCGAATGCGCTGCGCCACCGGCAGGCGCGCGGCGAATTCGACCAAGCGATAGTCGAGCAGAGGCTCGCGCGCCTCCAGGCTGACGGCCATGCTCATCCGGTCGGTCTTGGTCAAAATGTCGCCGGGCAGCCAGATGCGGATATCAGCATATTGCGCGCGGTCGAGCGGATCGCGGGCGGGCGCATTCGCCATCGCCTTGATATAGCGATCCTCCGCGCGATAGGCGCCCAGCCGGCTTTTCATCTCCTGGCTGAAGAGGCGCTGGCGCAGGGCGTGGGGCGTGACGCCAACGGAGGCGGCATAGGCCTCGCCCCCTTCCCCCGCCAGTTCCAGGAAGGTCGATTTGGCCCGCAGGACGCGCGGCGCCCAGTCTGCCTTGGGATAATAGCGGCCCAGCGTTCCGAACAAGGGCTGGCGCACCGACGCGGGAATGAGGCCGCGCAGCCTTTCCCCCTGCATCTGGAAGCGGTGGCGCCGATAGCCAGCAAAGGCTTCGTCCGCGCCATCCCCCGACAGCGCCACCGTCACCTGCTCGCGCGCCAGTTCGCACACCCGATAGGTGGGCAATGCGGAGGCGTCAGCGAAGGGTTCGTCGAAATGATGGGCCAGCGTGTCGATCAACCCATAATCATCGGGTGATACGATGCGCGCGCGGTGATCGGTCGCAAAGCGCCGGGCGACCCGGTCGGCATAGGCGGTTTCGTCCAGGCTGGCGACGTCGAACCCGATGGTGCAGGTCTTGACCGCACGTTGTGAGGCCTCTGCCATCAGCGCGACCACGCTGCTGCTGTCGACCCCGCCCGACAGGAACGCGCCCAGCGGCACGTCGGCGATCATGCGCGACCGCACCGCCTGCCGCATCAGCGCGACCAGTTCCTCCTCCAGCGCCTCGGGCTTTGCCTTGCTGCGGTCCGCGAAGCTGACGTCCCAATAGCGGTGCGGCTGCGGCAAGGAACGGCCCCGCACCAGCCGCAGCGTTTCGCCCGCGCCCAGCTTGCGCACACCCGCGATCAGGCAGGCATCGTCGGGAATATAGCCATAGGCCATATAATCCTCGACCGCCGACAGGTCAGGCGCGCGGCGCAGCAGCGGATGGGCGAGCAGGCTTTTCAATTCCGACCCGAAGATCAGGCTGCCATCCGAGAGCAGTGCATAATGAAGCGGCTTCACCCCCAGCCGGTCGCGCGCCAGCCAGAGCGACTGCGCCCGCGCGTCGAACAGGGCGAAGGCGAACATGCCGTTGAAGCGATGCACGCATTCCTCGCCCCATTGGCGGTAGCCGTGCAGGATGACTTCGGTGTCGCTGGAAGTGCGGAAAATATGCCCCTTGGCCTCCAGTTCGGCGCGGACTTCAGCGAAATTGTAGATTTCGCCGTTGAAGACGACGGCCAGGCTTTCATCCTCGGTCAGCATCGGCTGCGCGCCGCCGGCCAGGTCGATGATCGACAGGCGCAGATGGCCAAGGCCGACGCCCGGCGCTGTCCAGATGCCGCTGCCGTCCGGACCGCGATGGGGCATCGCGTCCAGCATCGCGCGGACGCGGGCGGGATCGACGGGCTTTGCCGTTTCGAGGTGGAAGATGCCCGCTATGCCGCACATGGAAGGAGGCTCTAGCGGATACCGATGGCGCGGTCAGCCAAAAGCCGCACGTCGCCCATATTGTCGAGGAAGGCGGTGACGGCGGCGTCGGCATCCTGCGTCTCGGTCTGCTCGGCGGACACCAGGATGGCGACGGCACGCTGGTCCCCGCCCAGCAGCCGGGCCTTGAGCGTGGCGAGCTTGACCGCGGGCTTGCTGCCGGTCGGCGCGCCTCCCCCCACGGCATAGGCGCTCACGACATGGCGCACGACCGGGCCGGGCGCGGTGATCTGTTCGCCCAGCGCGCCGGCGGGGGCGCGTGCGGGCGAGGACCAGACCCATTCGCTGTCGGGATCGGCCGCGCCCTGCGCGAAGCCCACCAGTTCGCGCCCCTCCGCCTGCCGCGCATAGGTGGCGATGGAAAGGTCCACCACCTGCCCGCGCGCATTGCGATAGCGGGCGGTGACGAAATGGTCCGCGCCATCGAAGCGCGGCTGCCATGGATAGGCCTGGGGGGCGTCGGTGCGGGTCCAGCCGGGAATGGTCGGCAGGGCAAGCGTCGGCGGCAGCGGCTCGGCGGTCGCGGCGGTTGCGGCAAGCCAGAGCGGCGCGGCCACGATCAGCGCCAATGCGCCGCCTGCAACGAGCGACAGCGGCCGGCTGCGCGCGGTCGTGGCTTGCAGCGCGCGCGGATCGAACCAGGGATCGCCGGGCTTGCGATCGAAGAACGGCCAAGCGACGGCCATGACCACGATCATGATGATGGCGAAGAAGATCCAACCATAGACGACATGATCGAAGCCCACCGCCGCATCGACGGTGGTCAGGTGCGCGACCAAAATGGTGGCATAGGCGCGCACGCCATTGGCCAGGATCGACAGGCCGAGCGCCCCGGTAAGGAACAGGATGCGCCGCCGCCAGCTTCGGAAGCAGACATTGCACACCAGCACCCCATAAGCCGCCATGGCGATCAGGAATTTCGCGCCCGAACAGGCCTCGGCCACCTCGAAATAGCCGGTCGGCGTGGTGATGAAGATGCCCTCCAGATGGGCGGGCACGCCGGTGAGGTCGAGCAGCAGCATCGACAGGCGCGCGGTCAGCAATTGCAGCGGCGGAACCAGTTCCTCGCCAAAGGGCACCATGAAGAAGGCGTAGAAAAGCGGGAAGAGCAGCGCGCGCGCCACCGCCGGTCCCAGCAGCCCGATCGTCGCGCCCTGGAGCATCACCACCAGCGCGCCATGACGAAACAGCGCAACGCCCGCCGCCGCGCCGAGCAGCCAGACAAAGGCCCCCGCCCCCAGCCAGAGCAGCCCTGGCGCCCAGGCGACGGGCTGCAACTGGCGCAGGCCGGGCAGCCGCTGCTGCACCAGCCAGCCGATCAGTAGCGGCACGAACAGGCAGTGGCCAAAGGTCGACGCATTCCACCAGATCGACACCATGCCGATGACGTCGCGGTGGAACAGCGCCAGGATCGCGGCAGCGATCAGGCCGAGCGCGGACAGATGCGCGCGCCAGCCGTCTATCGCGGGAGCAGAGGCAGGTTGCGGCAGGGTCGCGGCGTCCGTCATGCCGGTTGCATGTCACCGCACAGCAGGGCGGGCAAGTCGGCGAGCGTCGCGCTCCAGCGATAACGCTGCTCCATCCGGGCGCGCGCGGCGCGGCCCATCGCCTGCGCGCGGGCAGGATCGGCGAGCAGGTCGAGCGCGGCCTGCGCTTCGCCGGCCGGATCGGCAGCGACCAGCAGATGATCGCCATGGGTGGCGTCAATGCCCTCGGCCGCCTGCGGAGACGCGACGACCGGGCGCGCCATCGCCATCGCTTCCAGCACCTTGTTCTGGATGCCGCGCGCGATCCGCAGCGGCGCGACCACGACATCGGCGGCGGCGAGCCAACCGCGCACGTCGGGCACGCCGCCCGTCACGATGACGCCGGGCAGGTGGGACAGCGCCTCCACCTGCGGCGACGGATTGCGGCCGACGATCGCAAAGCGCGCGGTCGGATGGACCGCCTGCACCCGGGGCAGCACATCGCGGGTGAAACTGTCCACCGCCTCCACATTGGGGCGATAGTCCATCTGCCCGGTGAAGACGAGCAACGGTCCTTCGCCGCTATCGACCGGGTCTAGGGCCGCAGCGGGATCGAAATAGTCGAGCGCAACGCCATTTTCGATCGCGATGACGCGATCGGGGCCAAGGCCCGTGGCATCGCGGAACAGCGCGGCTTCCGCTTCGCTGACGAAACTGGACAGGTTCGCGCGGGCAGCGACGCGGCGTTCGAAATCGAACAGCAACCGGCCTTCGCGACGATTGACCCAGGCCATGGGGCCGCTGCCCTGCTGGCCATAGGCGGCATATTTGGCCGAATCGAAATCGACGAAATCCATCATGAAGCGGACGCTTGGCGCCAGTGGCGGCACAAAATGCGCCATTTGCGCGGAATAGGCGAACACCGCGCGGATCGGGCGGTCGGTCAGAGTCTGCCGCACCCATTGGTGCAGGTCGGGATGGTCAAACAACGACACCAGCATCGACTGGCGCTTGGCAAGGCCGGTGAGGCCCGCAACCAGCTTCGACCGGTCGCGCCGCAACACGCATTGGCTGGCGGCGACCTGCGCCAGATCGGCGGCCAAGCCCATATCGCGATCATCGTCGGCAAAGCAGCCGACATGCACCGGCGCGACCTGCGCCAGGCGCTTCAACATATGGCAGGAGCGAATCTTGTCGCCGCGATCGGGCGGAAAGGGAACGCGATGGCACAGGAACAGAATGTCGCCGCTCATCCCAGGCCCCGCGCAATCAGCGGGCCGATCAGGTTGGCGACCGGCAGCGGCAATTTCCTCCACAGGTCGATCCGCCGCTGATATTTGGCGCTGTTGGGGTCGATATCGCGCGCCGCGCCGTGCGGCGACCAGCCATGATAGGCGAGCGGTACGGGTTCGAAGCCAAAGCTCTTCTTCCAAGCCGCCTGCCCGCTCCCGAGCTTCGACCGGCCGAAATCGAACATCTCCATGCCGCGCGCGCGGGCATGGCCCATCAGGCGGAAATAGAGAAGTTCGTTGGACCGCAGTCGGCGCGCGTCGCCGATCCCGCCGCCCCAAAAGGGCATGGCCCGGCCCTTATGATAGAGGGTGAGCACCGCCGACACGGCGCGATCCCCTTCGCGCACGATCAATATGTCGGCATCCTCGCCAAACTGCTCCAGCACCGCGCGGAACAGGCGCGCCGGAAAAACCGGCGTGCCAAGGTTGCGCACGCTGGTGGCGTACACGCGATAATGGTCGCGCAGATGCTGCCGCTCGCGCCCGACCTCGAAGCGCAGCGCGGAATTGGCGAGCGCCTTGCGCAATTCGGCGCGGTGCTTGCGCGGGATGGCGAGGAGTTCGGCCTCCTCGTCGGAAGCCAGCGGACGGGAAAAGCCCAGATGCTGCCCCTCGCGCGTCTGCCAGTCGCCGCCCGGCGCGGGGCCGCCGCGCAGTTCGATGGCTATGTCGCCGCGATCGCGAGACAGGTCGCGCGCCGCCTGCGCCAGCATGGCGACAGCGCGCGCGTCATCGGCCAATATCCCGCCATCGACGGCAAATCCGCTCGACACGAGAGCCTGCCCGAACAGCGCGCTTTTCATGTGATGCAGCGGCAGCAATCCGACGATGCGGCCAGAAGGGGCCACCGCCACCAGCATCAGCGCGCGGTTCCCCGTGGCCTCCTCGATCGCGCGCAGCCAGGCCGGGCGGTGAAAGGGCGTCGATTCCGCATGGCCCAGGACATAATCCTCCGCCGCTTGCGCCTGCGCGCCATCGCGCAGGTCGAGCGTCGTGACGCATAGTCCGGCGGCTGAACCCTGGATCATGCTGCGCGCGCGGCCTCCGCATCGGCCAGCGCGTCGACCCGCGTCCAGGCAAAATCGCGCGTCAGGCGGCGCAGCTTGTCCGCCATGACCGACAGGTTGCTGTAATGGCGCAGGCGCGATCGCAGCGGCGCGCCGGCGACGCGCGGCTGGTCCGGATCGATTTCCCACGGGTGAAAATAGATGATCGCCGGCCGCTTGGCCTCTTCATTGACCTGCCGGATCGCCCAGCGCGAAAAACCATAGGGCAGCAGGCGGAAAAAGCCCCCGCCCCCGGCCGCGAGCGTGCGCTTGCCCCATTTGGCGGTCGTCACCGGCAGCTCGACCAGCGGCGAATCCGCCACCGGCTTCCAGGCGAAACGCGGCGAATCGGGCCAGCCATAATGATCGTGTCGGATCGGGGCGACGCTGGAGGAATAGCGATAGCCTTCTTCCGCCAGAATCGCGTGCGCCCAGGGCGTGCGCGGATCGATGGAGAAGCTGGGCGCACGATAGCCGGTCACGGCCTGCCCGCTCGCATCCTCCAGCAATCCGCGCGCCTTGCGCAGGTCGGCGCGGAACTGGTCGGGCGTGAAGGTGAAGACGCGCGCATGGTCATAGCCATGGCTGGCGACCTCATGCCCCGCATCGACGATCCGCCGCATCAGCGCGGGATAGCGTTCCGCCACCCAGCCCAGGGTGAAGAAGGTCGCCTTGACCCCCGCCTGACCGAACAGGTCCAGCACCGCGTCGGTGTTGCGCTCGACACGGTGGGACAGGCTGTCCCAGTCGGCGCGGTCGATCGTGCGTTCGAACGCGCCGACCTGGAACCAGTCCTCGACATCGACCGAAAGGGCGTTCCGCATGACGTTCCTATCTTCGTGGCGCGGCCCGGATCAGGCGACGGCCGCGTCCCGCACGACCTCGTCCATCCGGTCTTCCCGCTCGACCCATTCGACCAGCATGGTCAGCACGCGGCGCAGCGCGACATCATGCTCCTCCGCCCGGAATTCGAGCGAAGCCAGACGTTCCTCGATCAGGGTGAAGCAATCCTTGAGCGCATCGGGATCGATCGTCTGGGGCGGCGTGAACGGCGCGTGCGACTGCACGGCGCGCAGCGACGCGATTTCCGCGCGCAGGGCGGCGATTTCGTCCTGCATGTCACGGCGCAGGTCACTCATGCCCTCTGCCGGATCGGGCGTTGCCGCAACCGGCACGGTCGCGTCGCCTTCGTCCAGCACCTTCTCATCGAAATGATCGAGCGATGTCTGCATGTCGGCGATCTCCGCATTCATGTCCCATTTGCCGTCCGCGATTGGCGCGGCTTCCGGCGAGGACCAGGACTCCGAGTCCCAGTCGGCCACGTCGGCATCCTCTTCCTCGCGCGGGGCAATGTCCGCCGGGGGGGCGAAGGGCGCCCGGTCGGCGGGCGGCGCGAAGGGCGCGGCTTCGTCGATCGGGGCGTTTACGGCCGCATCGACAGGATCGACGAAGGGCGCTGGCTCCGCATCCTGGCTAACCGCATCCGCCACGTCGCTTTCCTCCAGCGCGGTGAAGGGCACCGGGGTCCAATCCTCCTGCGCCTGCTCCTCCGACACCGGTGCGTATTCCTCCTGCGAGGCGGCAACGTCACGGTCCCACACGGGGTCGTCGACCAGGTCGGCGGTGTCATCAGCCTCGACCGACGCGAGTTCTTCGGCGACTTCGGCCTGCGCGACAGGCTGTGCATCCTCGTGCGGTTCGGCCGTCTCCGTGACCGCATCGTCCTGCACATCGTCCAGCGCGGAGGCGGCGATCGGTTCCGGCATGATATCGACGTCCAGCCCCATATCGGCCACCACCGCCGCCACCGCGTCGGCGTCGATCTCATGAATCTGCTCGATCGCGCCCAGCAGCAGGACGCGGCTGATCAGCGCATTCAAACGGCGGGGCACGCCGCCGGTCGCGGCATAGAGCGCGGAGAAGGAGGCGGGCGTGAAGGCGGGATTGCCGGTCCAACCGGCGATGCCCAGCCGATGGATCACATAGGGTTCGATTTCGCTCGGCAGCATCGGTTCCAGATGATGGGTGGCGATGACGCGCTGGCGCAACTGCTCCAGATCGGGCGAGCGCAGCAGGTCGCGAAACTCCGGCTGCCCCAGCAGGAAGATTTGCAGCAGCGACTGGCCGCCCAGCTGGAAATTGGACAGCATCCGCAATTCCTCGATCGCCGAAACGCTGAGGTTCTGCGCTTCATCGACGATCAGCAGCGACCGCCGGCCGGCGCGCGCCTGGCCATGCAGATAGCCTTCGATCTTTTGCAGCGTCGCCGCCTTGGTATAGCCTTCGGTTACAAGGCCAAAACTCTGCGCGGCAAGGCGCAGCATGTCGTCGCCCTCCACCTGCGTCGATACGATCTTGACGGCGGTCAGCCGCGAAGGATCGATCGTCTGCATCAGATGGCCGACCAAAGTGGTCTTGCCTGCGCCGATGTCGCCGGTGATGACGATGAAGCCTTCGCCCTGCGCCAGGCCATAGCCCAGATAGGACAGCGCCTTGCGGTGCGTCGCGCTTTCGAAATAATAATGCGGGTCCGGCGTCAGCTGGAACGGGCGGCCCTGAAGTCCGTAATAGTGCTCGTACATTAGCTCGTCTCCATGCCCCCAGGCGCTAGAAGCTGTAGCGCAGGCCAACCTGCCCCAGCGCGCTGATCACCGTGTCGATATCGTCTGCCTGAACCCCGTCCAGACCCAGCGAGGCGGACGCCGACAGGCGGCGGCTCAGCCCCTTGAAATAGCTGGTGAACCCGCCATAGTTCAGCACGTCCGGGCGGCCGCCGCTGGCGTCGAAATAATTGATGTAAGCGACGGTTTCCAGGCTGTCGCGATCGTTGAACGCATAGGTCATCGACCCATTGCCGAACCAGTTTTCGTCCCGCGATCCGCGCACCAGCACCATTTCGCCCTGCGGCGTAATGAACTTGCGCTGCGAATAACCGGCGCCCAGGCCCCAGCCCCATTGCCCGCGCCGCAGCGCATATTGCGCCGCCACGCCGCGATAGCGGAAATTCGCCGCCGTGATGCCCGACAAGGCATCGTTGAAACATTGTCCCCCGCCCGTGACGGAGAAGGCGCAGCCGGTGATGTCGCCCGTGAAGGGATTGCGCGCAACGTCGAAATTGCTGCCCGACAGCGCCCCCACATTGGAGGTGATGACCCGCCCGAAACTGTCGATGCCGTCGAACACGACCAGCGCGAAATGGCTGTCCTGGCCCTGCCACAGGAAGCTGCCCTGATAGGTCATGCCGCCATAGCGTTCGCCCACCCGCGCCTGGAGCGAGGTGCGGCGGCTGGGCCGCCAGAGCACGCCGGCGTCCCAGATGATGTCGCTGAAATCATAGATCAGCGCGCGCGGCGAGCTGTTGTCGGTGACATAGCGGCCGTTGCGGATGACCGGCAGGCCGTCTTCGTCCAGCAACGGCGACCGCTGGCTGATCTGTATGTCTTCATAGCCCACACCGCCCACCAGGGCGACAGTGGGGGAAATCGGCACGGTAGCGTCCACCCTGCCCCACGCGTCCTCGAACCGCTGATCCAGCTGCCGCGCATCTTCGCGGTCATAGCCGGCGCTCGCGGTCAGGCCGACGCCCGGCAACAGCGTGTCGGGCGAAAAGCCGACCGATCCCAGCAGGCTGTGCGTCCAGCTGTCGGCAAAGGAACCATTGGGCTGCGCACCCACGAAATTCTGATCGACGCTGTCATCCACCCGCGCATAGCCCAGGCGATAGGAGGCGTTGACGTTGAGGTCGCCCAGCTGCGTCGTGTAGGACGGCCCGGCATAGGCAGCCCAGACCTGGCTGGTATAAGTATCGCGCTGCGGCAGCGCACCCGACAGGCCATCGGTGCGCACGCGGCTGGCAAGGCCCCCGGTCTGGAAGGTCAGGCCGCGCGCCACGTTGAAATTGGCGCTGGCAATGCCGCTCAGCACATCCTGGTCGACCGCCTGGCTGCCCCAGCCGAAGCTGTGATTATATTGGGCGTCGATCACCGCTTCGACGCGGCGATTCTGCACTTCGGCGGTGATGCCGGCGGTGACGTTGGTGTAGGTCAGCACGTCGCCACCGCCCTTCAAGGGCGCGGTCACAACCTGGTCGATGCCCAGATAAGGCACGACATCGACGCGGCGATCGGCGCGCGACTCCTGCGCGGCGGCCGGGCTTGCCGCCAGCGCGGCGATGGCCGCAGACGCAAGCCAGATGGTGCGATGGAGCGTCATCCGCGCCCCTCCCCCTTGTCATGATAATGGCCGAAATGCCGTCCCGTCGTGAAGCGCGCGGCATTGAGCAGCAGGCGCACCTGCACCCCGCCCTTGAGCAAGGCGGCAGCTTCGCGCACCGCGCTTTCGCTTGTCCGGTCGGCCTGCACCACCAGCAACGCGATGGCGGCATGGCCGGCCAGCACCGCGGCCGGCGACGCGCCGAGCAGCGGCGGCGAATCGAAGATCAGCACCCGTTCGGGGCGTCCTTCGGTCAGGCGCGCCAGCAAATGCTGAGTGCGGCTCGAGGTCAGATATTCGGTGTCATTGTTGCTGCGCTGCCCGGCGGACAGGACCGACAGCGAGGGTAGGTCGGTGCGAACGATGCAATCCTCGATCGCGATCATCGGGTCGGCCAGCGCATCCATCAGCCCGGGACCGGGGTTGAGGCCTAGGCTTTGCGGGATCGACGGGCTGCCGAAATCGGCATCGACCAGCAGGATTTCCAGGTCCTTTTCCGCCGCCAGGCTGAGCGCCAGGTTGATCGCGCAAAAGCTCTTGCCCTCGCCGCTGTTGGGCGAGCAGACGAGGATGCGGTTGCCGCGCGGATTATCG
>NZ_DJDV01000030.1:0-2572 GCF_002431195.1 Sphingobium sp. UBA5915
CCGGCCCCGGCCCCGGCCCCGGGGCCAAGGCGGCAAGACCGATCTGGTTCCGTGCTAGGTCGCAGCACTGTCCTCAGCTGTCTCTGGCGACGCGGAAACAGGAGGTGCGGACGCGGCCGCGCCCTTCACCATGGCATCGAGGCTGGTGCCATCCAGGCCAAGTTCCTTCATGAGGCCGTCGATCACCGGGGCCTGGGCACGATAGCGCAAGGCCGCGGAGACTGCGGCATTGGCGAGGTTCTGGTCACCAGCTTCGATTCCGGCCGCCCCGGCCCCGCCGCCCCCTTGGTTAGTCAAGCCATCGACCTGGACGATGCGGATGGAATCGATCGCCTCCATCGGTTTGGCCGCTTCACGCACCAGATCCGGGAGTATCTTGAGCAGCGCGATCTTGGTCTGGAGCGAAACCTGATCGGACGAGAGGATGTTGGCCGCTTCATTGACCGCGCGCTGGCCAGCAGCTTCTACTTCAAAGCGGACACGATCCGCCTCAGCGCGCAGCTTGGCCGCTTCGGCCTCGCCCTCGGCAGCCAGGCGCATGGCTTCGGCGCGGTCGGCAGCGGCCTGCTTTTCTGCCTCGGCTTCAACACGAACCTGAATGGCGGCGCGTTCCGCTTCCCGCGCTGCGTCGATAAGCTCGATCCGCTTGGCGCGTTCAGCGACTTCTGTCGCGCGGGACGTCTGCACCTGCTCTTCGGCGGCAACGGCCTTTGCGCGGGCTTCATCGGCTTCGGCCTTGGCCTGGCTTTCCTGCCGGCTTTTGTTCTGAACAGCGATCTGCTGTTCCTGGCGGGCAAGTTCGAGCGCCTGTTCCTGGGCGATGCGGGCCTGTTTGACGGTGCGATCAGCCTCGATCTGTTGGCTGTCAACGAGCTTCTTGGCCTCGATCCGCGCCTGTTCCGCTTCCTGTTGACGCAACGCCTGTTCGCGTGCGACTTCAGCCGCCTGTTCCGCGCGGCGCATTTCAACTTCGCGTTCCTGCTCGAGCCGTGCAAATTCGGTGTCACGCGCAATGATCATCGACTGACGCTCGGCCTCGAGATTCTTCGTCTCGATCTGGACGCGGGTTTCCTGCTCGATGTCGTTGCGGGTCTTCTTGCGCAGTTCGATCTGCTCGGTCAGCTTGGTAAGACCCTCGGCATCAAAGGCATTATTGGCGTTGAAATGCTCGATCGAGGTCTGGTCGAGACCGGTGAGCGACACGCTCTCCAACTCCAGGCCGTTCATGGCGAGATCGACCGACGAAACCTGCTGCACTTTCTGGACAAATTCGCTGCGCTGTTCATGCAGTTGGTTCATCGTCATGCCCGCCGCCACGGAGCGCAAGGCGTCGACAAATTTGCCCTCGACCAATTCCTTGAGCGCTTCGGGATTCATGGTGCGCATGCCGAGCGTCTGGGCAGCGATCGCGATGGATTGCGCGTCCGGCTTCACGCGGACGTAAAATTCCGCCTTCACGTCGATGCGCAGCCGATCCAGCGTGATGAGCGCATCGGCATTTTTCCGCTCGACCGCCAAGCGCACCGTGTTCATGTTGACCGGCATCGTTTCATGAAAGATCGGCAGCACCAGCGCGCCGCCATTCATCACCACCTTCTCACCGCCAAAGCCGGTGCGCACGAACCCGATTTCTTTTGACGCCCGCTTGTAGAGGCGCGCGATGATGACCCCCAGCACGATGAGAACGAGCAGGCCGCTGCCCGCGATCACCGCATAAGGCAGCACGGATACGCCGTCCTGTGCGACGGGAAGGGTCATAATAATATCTCCTCAGAGTCGGGGCAGATAATGGTCGCCATAGGATATGGCGCGGAAAAGCTGGCCTTCGCGCCGGACGAGCAGGATCGTTTCTCCCTCCTCCAACTGCTGGCCGTCATTGTCAGGCTCGACCATGACATAATGATGCTGACCATGATGATCCTGAACGCGAGCGCGTGCGGGCGAACCGGCATAGGCGCGGCCGGTCACGATGACGGCATGGCTGCCGACCAGATGCTCGATGGGAATGGCGGTGCTGTGGTCGCGTGGCAGCAACGGGGCCAGCGCGCGTGCTGCCAGGCCGGTCGCTGGCAGCGCCAGCGCTCCGGCGACCGGCACCGCGATCCACGGGGACAGCATGGCACCGATAAGGTCGTGGGCGGCTTGCTGGCCGATCAGACCGATCACGGAAAAAAGGGTCAGGAACAACGCGATCAATGCCAGCAACGGCAGATGGCCAAATCCAAGCCAACCTAGCAGATCGGCGTCTCCGTCAAGATTCAGATCGGCGTCGCCACCCAGGCCCATGGCCTGCACGAGTCCGATCACCAGCATCAATGCAAAGGCCGAAACGAATATGATATTCTCCGGCGCGAAGAGAAAGCCCGACACCCCTAACCCCCTGATTCGGGGCAGATGCTAGCCCAGCTTTACATAGGCCGACAGCAAAACCGGTCGGGTGTCAGCGCGAAACCAAGTCGCGGCTGAGATAGACCTGTGCAACGCGGCCGTCGCGGTCCAATGTGCAGGTGAAGCGGCGGGTTTGGCCGGTGGGGGCGCGGGTGCTGGCGCGCTGTTCGACTTGGCCATCGAT
>NZ_DJDV01000036.1:0-16529 GCF_002431195.1 Sphingobium sp. UBA5915
GCTGGTCTCGATCAGCAAGTCTTTCACTCGTTCACCTCGCCGCCGCTACCCAGCAGCTCGAGCTTCTCGAGGTAGCCTGCATCGCTCATCAGCTCGCTGACGACTTTTCGATTGTTCTCGGACGGAACCATGGCCCGCAGCGAGGAAATCATGCGGTCCTTCATGTCCCTGGCGAGTTGCGTGTCGGCGTCGATCTCCTTGATCTGCTGTTCGATCTCGGCCGTCGCATCGTCGACGATCCCGTCATAGGCGAAACTGACCGATCGGATGGTCAAGTCCCATTCATCGGCGGTGGAAAATCCGGCTGACTTGATGTCGTCAGCGAATTCCCTCCCGCGCGGATCGTTGTCGACGAAATCCTGCAGGTTAATGGCCTCGTCGAGCCCCGAGTCGGCATACTTCGTCTTGATGAGCGCGTATGCATCGAGCGAGCGCCTGGCCGCATCGGCGGTGAGTTCGACCGATCGGATATCGGGGATCTCGCCGAGGCTGACGTCGCTCGGGTCGAGTGCCTCGCCATCGAGAGCGGCATCGGGATCGGGCTCCGTGAGGTCGGACTGGTCCGGGCTGCTGCCCGTCTCGGCACCCGGAAGATCAAGGGGACTCTCGCTCGTCGCGGTCGAGCCCTCGGGCAATACGCGCGATTGATCCTTGCTCGCGGCAAGGGAGGTGGGCGAGAGAAGGGCAAGAGCCAAGAAAATTGCTAGTGGATGCCGCATCGCGAGCGATCGATCCTGTTCGCCCCAACACTATGGGAGCAAGATCGGGCGGAAAAGTGTTTGTGGCAGGTTTCGGCCGGGTGTTGCAATCCGGCGACATGCAGGTAACATATTACCACATCAAAATTGGCCCGGTTTTGCCGATAGTTCTTGACAGGTTTTCGCAGCGCATCTAATCCCCGGCGCCACGAGGACGGTGGCCAAGCACTGGGCCGTCCCAACGATTGAAACGCAAGGCCCGGAAAAAGACATGACAACCTACTCGGCGAAAGCCAAGGAGATCGTGAAGAACTGGGTGCTGATCGACGCCGAAGGGCTTGTTGTCGGCCGGCTGGCCGCCATCATCGCCAATCGGCTCCGCGGCAAGCACAAGGCTACCTTCACGCCCCATATGGATTGCGGCGACAATATCGTCGTCATCAACACCGAAAAGGTCCTTCTGACCGGCCGCAAGCGCCAGCAGAAGACCTATTACTGGCACACGGGTTTTCCCGGCGGCATCAAGGAACGCAAGGCCGACAAGATTCTCGAGGGCAAGTTCCCCGAGCGCGTTGGGGAAAAGGCTGTCGAACGCATGATTCCGCGTGGCCCGCTTGGCCGTGCGCAGATGCGTGCGCTGCATGTATTCGCCGGCACCGAGCATCCGTATGACGGCCAGAAGCCTGAAACGCTCGACGTTGCCTCGATGAACCGCAAGAACAAGGTTGTCGCATAATGGCCGACGAAACCAAGAACGAAACCGTTTCGGATCTCGCCGATCTGAAAGACATCGCCGGTGACGCGCCTGAAGGCGACGCTTCCGATATCGCGGCAACTGCCGACGTTCCGCTGCGTGAGCAGGAACTGGACAAGGAAGGCCGTGCGTATGCAACCGGCCGCCGTAAGGATGCTACTGCCCGCGTGTGGCTCAAGCCCGGCAGCGGCAAGGTCATCGTCAATGGCAAGGACCAGGAAGTGTACTTTGCACGTCCGACGCTGCGCCTGATCATCGACCAGCCTTTCACGATCACCGATCGCCAGGGCCAGTACGATGTCGTCGCCACCGTCAAGGGCGGCGGACTTTCGGGACAGGCAGGCGCCGTGAAGCATGGCATCAGCCAGGCTCTGACCAAGTACGAACCGGCCCTGCGCAGCACCGTCAAGGCTGCTGGCTTCCTCACCCGCGACAGCCGTGTGGTCGAACGTAAGAAGTACGGCCGTGCCAAGGCACGCCGCAGCTTCCAGTTCTCGAAGCGCTAAGCGTCCAGAACAAATGGATTGGGGAAGGGGCTGGTTTTCCAGCCCCTTTTTCTGTGCCTGCGCCGCTTTCGCTTGAGTGGCCGATTGTGATGCCATAGCGATGGTGCAACGGGGTTGGGCAAGACGGGATAACGGGGGATATGAGATATTTCGGGTGGCTGGCGGCGTCTGCGGCCATGGGGATCGCTGCGCCTGCATGGGCGGGAGAAACGCCGCTATATCAACCCGCGCCGGCATGGATCACGCCGGCCGTCATGCCCAAGATAGCGGTTGGCGCCGATGCCCCCACGACGCTGATCCTGGACAATCAGTACAGGATCGAAAAGGGCCAGCTGTGGAGCTATGCCGATATCGCAACCCGCGCAGGCTCCGCAGAGGAACTCACCCGCCTGTCGTCGCTCACCCTGCCATGGGCGCCCGACAAGGGCGACCTCATCATCCATCAATTGTCCATCCTGCGCGGCGACGAGGTGATCGACGCCTTGGCGGGCGACAGGAAATTCACCGTGCTGCGCCGTGAAGAACGGCTGGAGGCGTTACAGATCAGCGGCATCCTGACCGCCACCATGGCGGTCGAGGGGGTTCGCGTCGGCGACATCGTTCGCCTGCGCTATTCTGTGGTGTCGAAGGACGAAGCGCTCGCCGGCCATGTCCAGAATG
The DNA here is from genome assembly GCF_002431195.1 of Sphingobium sp. UBA5915. Classification (NCBI taxonomy): domain Bacteria; kingdom Pseudomonadati; phylum Pseudomonadota; class Alphaproteobacteria; order Sphingomonadales; family Sphingobiaceae; genus Sphingobium; species Sphingobium sp. UBA5915. The sequence continues at coordinate 2,619 of NZ_DJDV01000036.1, forward strand.
TTACCGGCCTGCCAGCCGCGCCGTTTCGGCTGGGCTATGGCCGCGTGCGGACCTTATGGGCCGATGGCAGCGCCCCGCACTGGAAATTGCTGGCCAAGGATGTCGAGGCCGAACCGGTCAAGAAAGGGGGTGTGACGGAACTGACCTTCGCGCTGCCGCTCTCCAAGCAGCCGGAGATGCCCGCCGACGCGCCGAGCCGCTTCACCCATCCGCCCCTGTTTGAAATGTCGAGCTTTGGCAGTTGGGCCGATGTGTCGAAGACCATGGCGCCGCTCTATGCGACCGGCGGCCTGATCGCCGACGGATCACCGCTGGCGGTTGAACTAACCAGGCTGAAGGGCATGGCTGGCTCGGCCATGGACAAGGCCGCCGCGGCGTTGCAACTGGTTCAGGACAATGTCCGCTATCTGATGGTGGGCATGAACGGCGGCAATTACGTGCCGCAAAAGCCAGCCGACACCTGGGCGCTGCGCTATGGCGATTGCAAGGCCAAGACATTGCTGTTGCTGGCGATGTTGCGCGAGCTGGATATCGAGGCGGAACCGGTGCTCGCCAGTTCGGCGATGGGCGATTTCGTGCCTGAACGCCTGCCGAGCGTTGCCGCTTTCGATCATGTCTTGGTTCGTGCGGTAATAGACGGGAAGAGCTATTGGCTCGACGGGACGGGCCTGGGCACGCGGCTGGAGGATATTGGCGACACCCCCCAATTTGGCTGGGTGCTGCCCGTGCGGGGTACAGGCGCCGATCTGATGGCGATCGCCACCCATGCCAATGCCCGTCCCGCCATCGACATAGAGGTCAACGCGGACGAAAGCGGGCATGAACGCCTGCCGAGCGTGTTCGATGCCAAGGCCGTGTTGCGGGGGCAGATCGCGACGATGATCAACGCCGGCCTGGGGCAGATGGACGCCAAGCGCCGCGATGAACTTATCCGCGGCTTTTTCAACGAACAGATCGGCACCGCCCAATATGCAGACGTAGGTATCGCCACCGATCCGGCTTCAGCGACGGTCAGCTTCACCGCGCGCGGCGTCACCACGTCGCCGTGGGAACTGACCGACCGCCGCTATCGCCGAAGCACAAGCAAGTTGATCGACGCGATCAGCTTCGCACCTGACCGCGCGCGACCGGCGTGGCTGGACATACCGGCGGCAACCAGCGCGCCGATCGGCGTCCGCTATCATCTTCGCCTGCGCCTGCCCCATGGCGGGAAGGACTACAGGATCGAGGGCGAGCAAGATCTGAGCAGAAGCGTCGCGGGCTATGACCTGCGCCGGACCGTACGACTGAACGACGGGGTGCTGGAGGTCGATGAACGCACCGACGCGACCGGCGTCGAGATCGCGGCGGATCGCCTGCCTGACGAGCGCGACGCTCTGGCGACGGTGCAAGCCGGCTCGCCGCGCGTGATTGGCACGGAAAAGCCGACCTATCTGTGGGATTACGACGCGGCGACCATCGCGTCCTGGCCACAGTCGAAAGCGGTCGAGTCGATTTTCGCCAAAGCGATCGCCGCCGATGCGGAAAATTCTGACGGCTATTCCAGTCGCGGTAATTTTCGCTGGGGCATTGGCGATTACAAAAATGGCCTGGCCGATCTCGACAAGGCCATCGCCATCGAACCAAGCGTCGCCCTCTATCTGCAAAGGGCCTATCGCCGGTTTCAGACCGGTGATGTCGCGGGCGCTCTGGCAGACGGGCGCTTGGCCCGCCAGCTTGACCCCGCTTCCGGTGGTGCGGTCGCTACTGTCGCGAGCTATCTTGCCGAAAGCGGGAAGCTGGATGACGCCCTGGCAATCGTCGACGCCAAGATCGCCATCGGCGGGGAGCAGCGCGACGGCTATCGCAATTACAAGGCCAATCTGCTCGGCACCTATGGCGATGCGACCAAGGCCTTGGAGATCATCAACGCGCAACTCGCTGAAAAGCCGGGTACGACCAGCCTCTACAACGACCTGTGCTGGATCAAGGGCACCCGCAACATCGATCTTGAAAGCGCGAAGCAGGATTGCACCCAGGCGGTGGAGCTGAGTTCGGGCAGCATGGCGGCGATCGACAGCCGGGCCATGCTCTGGTTCCGCATGGGGCGGTTCGAAGACGCTCTGCGCGATCTGGACGTGGTCGTCGCGCAGGAGCCGGAAAAGGCACCCAGCCGCTTCATGCGCGGGATCGTGCTCAAACGGCTCGGCCGGACCAGTGATGGCGACGCCGAACTGGTCATCGCGCGGCGCATCGACCCGCACATCCCTGCGACTTATGCACGTTTCGGAATCACGCCCTGATTAAATCGTAACGGCTCCGTTTCAATGGAAACTTTGCAGCCCTGCCAACAGTTGAAAGACTGTTATTGCAATGAAGTTCTTTTGAAGGAGAAGTCACATGGGCGAACTGACCGACAAGGCGAAGGCCGTGGCTAACAAGGCTGCCGGCGCGACGAAGGAAGCGATCGGCAAGGCTACCGACAACGAACGACTGGAAGCCGAGGGCAAGGTGCAGAAGACCAAGGGTACGGCGCAGGATGTGTCCGGATCGGTCAAGGGCGCGCTGGGCGACAAGGTCTGATCCACCGGCCTGAATGAACAAAGACCCCGCTTCGAAAGAGGCGGGGTTTTTTGTGGTCTAACTCTTCGACTGAACAAGATAATCTTTGACATCGCGCCGCAATTCACCCGCGCACAGGTAGAGCGCGATGACATTGGGGATCGCCATCAGGAAGAAACTGCTGTCGACGATACCGACGACACGGCCAAGGTCGATCGCGGCGGCCGGCGGCAGGGCGACGATGTAGAGGATCTTGTACGTCCATTGCGCTTTCGGCCCGTTGCCGAAAAGATAGCCCCACGCCTGCAAGCCGTAAAAGCCCCAGGCAACGAGCGTGGAATAGGCGAAGAGGAACACCACCACCGCCAGCAGCCACGGAAACCAGGGTGACACCTGCGCGAAGGCGGAGGACGTGATGGCGATGCCTTCCAGTCCGCCATTCCAGGTGCCCGCAACCACCAGAGCCAGGCCGCCCAGCGCACATACGATCATTGTCCCCAGCAGCGGTTCCAGCAACGCGACCAGTCCTTCGGATACGGGATGCTGGGTCCGGGCCAGGCTGTGCGCCATGACCGCGGAGCCCACGCCAGCCTCGCTGGCAAAGACGGCGCGCCGCATGCCCGCCACGAATGCACCCACCGCGCCGCCGGTCGCTGCGTCACCTGACCATGCGCCGTTCCAGATCAGCGCCAGCGCTGCGGGAATATCGGCCACATGCAGGATCAATATGGCAAAGACGCCGCCCAGATAGACGGCGACCTTGAGCGGGGTCAGACGCTTGGACACTTCACCCAGCCAGGCCGCGCCGCCCAGCGTCACCAGGGCAACCGCTGCGGCGATGAAAACGCCATAGGCCCAGCCATTGGTCATCCCGGTGACGACCTGAACCTGCGCGAAGCTTTGATTGACCTGCACCATCGGGATCGCGCCGAACAGCGCGAAAAAGGCGTAGGCGCCGCCTAGCGCCAGCCCAAGCCGGGGCCATCCGCGCGCCGCGCCGACGGCCTTGAGCACATACATCGGCCCGCCATGCACATGGCCGCGATCGTCAAAGACGCGATATTTGAGGCCCAGCGTCACTTCGGCCATCTTTACCGTCATGGCGAACCACCCGATGATGAACATCCACAGGATCGCTCCGGGGCCGCCCATGGTCAGCGCGACCGCCACGCCGGCAATATTGCCCAGGCCGATCGTGCCCGACAGGGCAGTGGAAAGCGCGCCCCATTGGCTGACATCGCCTTTCGCCTCGCCCTCATGCGGCTGGGTCCGCAGGATATGGATGGCGCGGCCAACCTGCGTGACGTTGGGAAAGCCGAGCCACAGGGTGAAGAACAGCATCGGCAGGGCCAGATAGAGCACGATCAGTTCGATCTGCGTGCCCAGCAAAGGCAGCTTGAAAAAGACGGCGCCCGACAAACCGTCGACGAAGGCATTGAAATCTTCCATCGCGTCCGGATGCCGCCGGGCGGGTGGATTGTCGATCAAAGATTGCTATGGGCGGGTAAGGATGGACTCCTCACACGGAGACTCTTGCGGCCCCAAGCGACGAGGAACAAGTGAGCAGGCAATATTTCGGCACCGACGGCATACGCGGACGCACCAACCAATGGCCAATGACCCCGGATCTGGCGATGAAGGTCGGCATGGCAGCCGGCACCCATTTCCAGCGCGGCAGCCATCGCCACCGCGTGGTGATCGGCAAGGATACGCGCCTGTCGGGTTATATGGTGGAAAATGCGCTGGTTGCGGGTTTCACGGCGGTCGGCATGGATGTGGTGCAGTTCGGCCCGATCCCCACGCCCGCCGTCGCCCTGCTTGCCCATTCGATGCGCGCGGACCTGGGCGTGATGATCTCGGCCAGCCACAATCCCTTTTACGACAATGGCATCAAGCTGTTCGGGCCGGACGGCTACAAGCTGTCGGACGAAGATGAACTGAAGATCGAGGCCCTGCTGGACCAGACAATCGAGCTGGCAGCGTCGAAGGATATTGGTCGCGCCCGCCGCGTGGAGGATGCGCGGGGCCGCTATATCCATGCGGTCAAGTCCAGCTTCCCCGCCGACCTGCGGCTCGACGGGCTTAAGATCGTGGTCGATTGCGCCAATGGCGCCGCCTATCAGGTCGCGCCGTCGGCCTTGTGGGAATTGGGCGCGACTGTTGTCGCGATCGGTGTCTCGCCCAATGGCACCAACATCAACGACAGCTGCGGTTCGACGTCGCCCATGCTGTTGCAGGAAACCGTGGTGTCATCGGGCGCGGACATCGGCATCGCACTGGACGGCGACGCCGATCGGTTAATCGTCGTGGATGAAAAAGGCCGGCTGGTCGATGGCGATCAGATCATGGCACTGATCGCCGCCAATTTTGCCGCTGCGGGCACATTGCGCGGCGGCGGGCTGGTCGCGACGGTCATGTCGAACTTGGGCCTGGAGCGGTTTTTGGCGGACAAGGGTATCACGCTGGAGCGCACCAAGGTCGGCGACCGCTATGTGCTGGAACGGATGCGCGAGGGCGGCTTCAATGTCGGGGGCGAACAGTCGGGGCACATGATCCTGTCCGACTATGCGACCACGGGCGACGGGACGGTCGCGGCGCTTCAGGTGCTGGCGGCGCTGGTCCGATCGGGCAAGCCCGCAAGCGAGACGCTCCACAAATTCGATCCCGTGCCGCAACTGCTGAAAAATGTCCGCTTCGCCGGCGGCAAGCCGCTGGAGCATGAAGAGGTGCAGCGCGTCATCTCCCAGGCGGAAACCGAACTGGCCGGCGTGGGGCGTCTTGTCATCCGCCCGTCGGGAACCGAACCCGTCATCCGGGTGATGGCGGAGGGGGACAGCGAGGATCAGGTGCGCGATGTCGTCGACCGCATCTGCGCCGCGGTCGAGAGGGCGGCGGCGTGACTGTTCCAGTTTCTGCCGCCGTTCGGTTCGAGCTTGTCGAGAACGAAGCGCAGGGTTTTAGACAAGCTCGAACCGAACGGAAAGTAGTGTGCCATGCTTGAGATGCGGCCCGATTGCGAGCGCTGCGGCACGGATTTGCCCGCTGACGCGCCGGGCGCCTTCATCTGTTCGTTCGAATGCACATATTGCGCGTCCTGTGCCGAGGCGCTGGATGACCGATGCCCCAATTGCGGCGGCGAATTGATGGATCGCCCGACACGCACCGGCAAGGCGCTGGCCGATCATCCCGCCGCGCAGGAGCGGCGCCACAGGCCATGAAGCCCGCCCGCATTCTCATCATCGCCGGGTCGGACAGTGGCGGCGGCGCCGGCATTCAGGCCGACCTCAAGACCGTGACGCTGCTGGGCGGCTTTGGCATGACGGCCATCACCGCGATCACCGCGCAGAACACGCTGGGCGTGCAGGCCGTGCATCCAGTGCCGACCGACATGGTGTTGGCGCAGATGGAAAGCTGCATCAGCGACATTGGCGTCGATGCGGTGAAGATCGGCATGATCGGATCGGCCGAGACGGCGGCTGCGGTCGCGGATCGGCTGGCGCAATTGAGGGACGTTCCGATTATATTCGATCCAGTGATGGTGGCGACCAGCGGCTCGTTGCTGGCAGATGATGCAACCATTTCCGCGTTCGAGAAGCTGATGGCGATAGCCGCGCTCATCACGCCGAATATCCCGGAACTCACGGCTCTGGGTGGAGAGGATATCGCCGCACGCTATGGCACCCACGTTCTTGCCAAAGGTGGTCATGGCGAAGGGCCTATGCTGACGGATCGACTGCTGGCGCCGGATAGGGTGCTCAAGGCCTGGAGCAACCGGAAGATCGAGACGGTACATACACACGGCACCGGCTGCACGCTGGCCAGCGCGGTCGCGACGGGGCTGGGGCAGGGAATGAACTTGATCGAAGCGGTCGAGCGCGCCCGCAAATATGTGCGTGAGGCTTTGGCGCTCGCACCCGGTTATGGCAGCGGCCACGGCCCGATGGGCGCACCGCTCGGGTTTCATGCCCATGCCTGATTTTTCGCACGAACTGCGCCATCATCCCGGCTTGGTCGCGGGCGTGGACGAAGCGGGCAGGGGGCCATTGGCTGGCCCCGTCGTCGCCGCCGCCGTGATCCTCCGCGCGGAGGATTGCCCGGAAGGGTTGAACGATTCCAAGCAATTGACCGCCAAAAGGCGTGCCGAACTGGAAACGCAGGTGAAGGCGCGGGCGCTGTGCTGGGGCATCGGTGTGGCGAGCGTGGCGGAGATAGACGACCTCAACATTTTGTGGGCGACGATGCTTGCGATGACGCGCGCGGTCGAGGCGCTGAGCGCGGATTGCGCCCATGTGTTGGTCGATGGCAATCGCTGCCCCCAATGGCGCTGGGCATCGACGGCGGTGGTGGAGGGGGACGCCAAATGCCTGTCGATCGCTGCGGCCTCCATTCTCGCGAAGGAGGAGCGGGACCGCATGATGATCGCGGCGGCCGCCGACCACCCGCATTATGGGTGGGAGAGCAACAAGGGCTATGGAAGTGCGCATCATCTTGCCGCGTTGCGTGAACATGGCCCGACGCCGCTGCATCGCCGCAGCTTTTCGCCAGTGGCGCAATTGCTTCTGCTTTAGATTTCTGTGTCTTGCCGGGACGGATGAAATTGCCGGCCCCAGCGGGGTGGCATTGGGGCGGCATATGGTTAATAAAAGCTTATGCGCGCGCATCGGCTGCTCCCCCTTCTGTTTCTGTTGCTTACCGGCGTGCCTGCCACTGCGCCCGCGCAGGATCTGGCCCAGAATCTGGCGCTGTCACCGGGCGGCTATCGCTGGCTGGAGGACGGCGGAGACGGACCGCTCTACATGGTCATCAGCATCGAAAAGCAGCGCGTCCATGTCTATCGCGGGGATCGGCTGATCGGCGCTGCCAGCGTGTCGACGGGCATGAAGGGGCATCGAACGCCGACCGGAGACTATCCCATCCTGCAAAAGCGGCAATGGCATCGTTCCAACCTGTACAGTAACGCGCCCATGCCCTTCATGCAGCGGCTGACCTGGGACGGCATCGCGCTGCATGCCGGACATAATCCGGGCTATCCCGCAAGCCATGGCTGCATCCGCCTGCCCTATGCTTTCGCTCGTCAGCTGTTCGCCCTGACGCGGATTGGAACGCCGGTGGAGGTGACGCAGGCACGGTTGAACCCCGCGCTCCAGCTTGATCCGCTCGTCGTCGCCGATCCGGGCAGCACGGTGGTGAGCTTTGATACCGACATTGCGGTCGGCGCGCGGGCCTTTGCGCCGGCTTCCGCGACCGTCCCGCAACTGGAGGTCGACCCCGCCATATTCCTGCCGCGCCTGCGGAACTGACGCCGTTATTTGCCTTGGCGGGACTTTGTCCGCACAAGCGGGCGAACCCGAAGAGGAAGAAGTGCTGATGCAGGCCAGTCGCATGTCCAACCGATCTCTGGCCGTGGCGATCTTGTCGACCATTGTCGAATGGTATGATTTCACCCTGTATCTCTACATCGCCACGCTTCTGTCCCGCATTTTCTAGGGCGGCGGGGCGGGTGGGCTGGTGGAGGCGCTGGCTGGCTTTGCCCTTGCCTATGCGATGCGGCCGCTGGGCGCGATCGTTTTCGGCCATGTCGGGGATCGCTATGGCCGGCGACTGACGATGCTACTGTCCATGAGCATGATGACTGTAGCAATGCTGGCGACGGCGCTGCTGCCCACTTATGCGCAGATCGGTCCGGCGGCGGGATGGATGTTGCTGGCGTTGCGCTGCCTCATGGCCTTCTCGGTCGGGGGCGAATATACCGGCGTCGTCGCCTATCTGCTGGAAGGGGCGCGGGCCGAGCGGCGCGGTTTTGTGACCTCACTCGCATCGGCCGCCAGCGAGATCGGGGCGCTGCTGGCAGCGGGCATTGCGGCAGCGACGGTCGCGCTGCTGGACGACGCCGCCCTGATGGCGTGGGGCTGGCGCATTCCCTTCTTTGCCGGAGCGGCGATGGCCGGGGTGATCGTGCTCGCGCGCTCAACGATCGAGGAATCGCCCGACTTTCTGCGCCAGCAGCGCGAACAGAAAGTGCCGGGCAATCCCCTGCGGGATAGCCTGACCCATCAGCGGATGGCGATCATGCGCGGCTTTGCCATATCTGCGCTTGGGTCGATCACTTATTATGTCGGGATCACCTATGTGCCGAGCTTCCTGACCGGAACGGGCGTGATGCAGGAGGGGGCGGCGCTTTGGCTTTCGACGGCAGCGGCCCTGGTGGTGATCCTTGTGACGCCCTTTGTCGGGGCTTTGGCCGACCGGGTCGGGCGGCGGCCAGTGCTGTTGGCCCTAGGGATAGGAGGCGCTGTGCTGCCCATCCCGATGTTTTTCCTGATGGCGCAGGCGGGCGGCGGCGCGCTACTGGGAGCCGTGCTGCTCGCCGCGCTGGGCGGCGGGGTGAGCGCCGTCGGCGCGGTGACGACGGCCGAGCAATTTCCCGGCGAAGGGCGCCTGACCGGCCTGGCGCTGGGTGCGACGAGCGCAACGGCGATCTTCGGAGGACTGGCGCCATGGCTCGCGCACCTGCTGATCGAGCGGACGGGCTGGATGCTGGCGCCGGGCGCGATGATCGCGCTCGTCGCGCTATGCGTACTGCCAGTGCTCATTCGGCTCCCTGAAACGGCGCCGGCGCGTTTGCAATGATTCGAGAAGCCCTGGCAAAACACGCGTCGGCCATCTTGCGCATCCGGCATCTTCGCCGCCTGAATGGTCCGTCGGAGTGGCCAGCCGGTTTACGCACCGTCTTGCGCTACCCCTTGGCTCAGGCGCATATTTTTTCCGCGGGGCGTCGAGGGTTTGCGCGCGCGAACGCGTAAGCAAGGCATGGATGGAGACAGGATGATGGCCGATCTGGATCATTGGCTGAACGCGATACGGTCGGAGCCCTCGGACGAGCGCCTTGCGCGGATGGACGCGGCGGTCATGCAGGGGCTCGCGCGTCATCGCGATCGCACGACCGCGCGGCGCAGCCTGATGCTGGCCGGGCTGCTGGCGATCGGGGTCGGTTGGGCAGGCAGTCTGGTCCCCGGCGCGCCTGCGCAGGCGGCTTCGCTTCCCATCGGCATGTCGGATTACGCGCCGTCAAGTCTGCTCGGCCAATGACGCCGGGCCGCTATGCTCTCGTGGCGGTGGTGGCTTTTGCCGCAGCCCTGGCGGCTGTGCTGTTGGCGCGCACTTGGCTTGCCCCGCCGCCCCGCGTCGAAAGCCAGGTGCATGCGCTGCTACACGAAAAGCTGGATCTCGATCCGGCGCAGCAGGCTCGCATCCAACAGCTTGAGGACAGCTTTGCCACGCGGCGCGAGACGCTGGAGGCGGAAATGCGCGCCGACAATCAGCGGATGGCGCGGGCGATCCAAACCGAACATGGCTATGGACCGCAGGTCGCGGCCGCCGTTGACCGGACGCATCATGTGATGGGGCAGCTGCAGAAGGAGACGCTCCAGCATATTTTCGCGATGCGAGATGTCCTGCGGCCCGATCAGGCGGCGCAGTTCGATGCCGCCATCGTCAAGGCGCTGACACAGCCCGCCCGGTGACGCTGGCCGACGCCGAAGACCGGGTGCTTGCGGCGCGTGCACAGGCGGGGGAGCAGGCGGCCTACGCGATGCTGATGCAGCGGCATCGCGATGCCATGTGGCGTCTTGCCAGAGGGCATGTGGGCGATGCGGACCAAGCGCTCGACATCACGCAGGATGCGTTCATCGCCGCCTTTGCCGCGATCGGCCGGTATGACGCATCGCGCCCGTTTCGGGCGTGGATGGCGCGCATCACGATCAACAAATGCCGGGACTGGGCAAGGCGCCGGGCCGTTCGGCGCTTCTTCACGCTGGCCAAGCCACTCGACGAAGCGACGCATGTTGCAGACCTGTCGGCGTCGCCCGAAGAGGCGCTGGCGTCCGCCGACGCCGTTGCCCGCATCAATGCCGCTATCGCGGCGCTGCCGGCCAATCTCAAGGAAGTGCTGTTGCTCCGCACGATCGAGATCATGAGCCAGGCGGATACCGCGCATCTGCTGGGGATCAGTGAAAAGGCGGTCGAAACACGGCTGTATCGCGCGCGGTTGAAACTGAGTGAAATGTTGAGGGATGGCAGCGGCGAGCGCGTATAGGGCGGCATGACCAGCCTTGCCCTAGACCGACGCACCCTCATCCGCAGCGCAGCCGCGCTTCCGCTGGCCCGCGCCTTTCCAGCCTGGGCGCAGAGCGGCACTGCCGGCCTTCGTCCCACTCCCGGCGTCCTGTCGGGGGACAGGATCGAGCTGGCCGTAAGCGAAAGTCATTTCACGACCGGGGGACGTTCCGCCCACGCCGTCACCATCAACGGCACCTTGCCAGCGCCGCTCATCCGGTTGAAGGAAGGGCAGAATGTCCAGTTGGTCGTGCACAACCTGCTGAAGGAGGACACGTCGATCCACTGGCACGGGTTGATCGTGCCGTTCCACATGGACGGCGTGCCGGGCATCAGCTTTCCCGGCATCCGCCCCGGCGAGACGTTCACTTATGAATTTCCGATCCGCCAGTCCGGCACCTACTGGTATCACAGCCATTCGGGGATGCAGGAGGCGATGGGCCATTATGGCCCGATCGTGATCGACCCGGCCGGCGCGGACCCGGTGCGGGCGGATCGCGAGCATGTGATCGTCCTGTCCGACTGGTCCCCGGTTCACCCGCACAAGCTGATGCAGCGGCTTAAGCAGATGGGCGGCTATTATAATATGCAGAAGCAGACGCTGGCCGGGCTGCTAAAGGGCCGGGACCGGAGCGTTAAGGACCGGATGGACTGGGGCAGGATGCGGATGGACCCCACCGACATTTCGGACGTCACCGGATCGACCTACAGCTATCTGGTGAACGGCCATGGCACAGCGGAAAACTGGACCGGCTTGTTCGCTCCGGGCGAGCGGGTGCGGCTGCGCATCGTCAACGCATCGGCCATGACCAATTTCAACCTGCGGCTGCCCGGCCTCGCCATGACAGTGGTCCAGTGCGACGGCCAGCATGTCCAGCCGGTCGAGACCGACGAGTTCCAGATCGCGATCGCCGAGACATATGACGTGATCGTCGAGCCAGCCGAAGCGAAGCCCTATGGCCTGATCGCCGAGGCGATCGACCGGTCCGGGCTGGTGCGCGCGACGCTGGCACCGCAGGTCGGGATGATCGCGCCGGTCCCGCCCCTGCGCCAGCGGCCGTTGCTGACCATGAAGGACATGGGCATGGACATGAGCGGCATGGATATGGGGCACAATGGCGTGATCGACCTCAGCCAACCCGCCAATGACGGCATGGCGGGCCATTCGATGAAGATGCTCGATCCATCGGTTGCGCCCCAAGTTCCGATGGGACCGGGCGTGGCTACCCTGTCGCCCATGCCTGCTGACCGGACCGCCGACCGCCCCACGGGCCTGGAGGATGTCGATCACCGCGTCCTCACCTATGCCGATCTGAAAGCGCTGAAGCCAAACGGCGACACGCGCGCGCCGACCCGATCGCTGGACATCCACCTTACCGCCAACATGGAACGCTATATGTGGTCGTTCGACGGGGTGAAGCTGTCCGACGGGGCGGAACCGATCGCCTTTCGCCATATGGAGCGGGTGCGCGTGACGCTCATTAACGATACGATGATGCCGCACCCCATTCACATCCACGGCCATTTCTTCCAACTCGTGACGGGGGAGGATGCGGCAGCCAATCCGCGCAAGCACACCGTCAACGTCCTGCCGGGAGGCAAGGTGAGCTTCGACCTCACCGCCGACGCGATCGGCGACTGGGCGTTCCATTGCCATATGCTGATGCACATGCACGCAGGCATGATGCGGGTCGTGACCGTCCGTCACGATGGCGGTGCGGCATGATCCGGATGCCTGTATGGGCGCTGATCGGCGCGGCGCTGGCGCTGCCTGCGCAGGCGCAAATGATGGACCATGGAGCGCATTCCATGCCTGCGAAGGACGCCGCGGCCGCCCCGGCGATGGATGGCGTGGCCCCACCGGCGCCCACGGACCACGCCGCCGACGCGGTCTACGATCCTGTGGTCATGGCCGGTGTCCGCGCCAAGATGATCCGGGAAAATGGCGGCATGACCTATTCCCAGTTGATGATCGACCGGCTGGAGTATCGCGCGCTGAGTGGCGGCGACGGCTATCATTGGGAGGGCGAAGGCTGGATCGGGGGCGACGTCAACCGCCTGGCGATCAAGTCGGAGGGCGAGGGGGAGACTGGCGGTCGGCTGGAAAGCGCCGAATTGCAGCTCCTCTACAGCCGCGCGATCGACCCGTGGTGGAACATCGTTGGTGGCATGCGCCAGGATTTTCGCCCCCGGCCCGAGCGGACTTACGCGACTATCGGGATCGAGGGGCTGGCCCCATATTGGTTCGAGGTGGAGGGGCAATTGTTCGTGTCGACCAGGGGTGACGCCCATGCCCGGCTGGAGGCAAGCTACGACCAGCGGATCACCCAGCGGCTGATCCTGCAACCGGCAATGGAAGTGAATATCGCGGCGCAGGACGTTCCCGAGCTGGGCATCGGGTCGGGGCTTTCCGACATCGAACTGGGCCTGCGGTTGCGCTATGAATTCGCGCGCGAGTTCGCCCCCTATGTCGGCGTGAACTGGGAGCGCAAGCTGGGGGACACGGCCCGCTACGCTCAGCGGGTGGGGGACGATCCGGCGGCGACAAGTCTGGTCATGGGGCTGCGGTTCTGGTTCTAGGGCAGCGCGCGGCATAAGTGCGGACTGGCAACCCGCCGTCTGCCACCGCCAACACCCGATCGCGCAAATCCATTGAGTAACCTGCCTTGGTCGCCAACTTCTCGCCGCCTGCGGCGTGATAGCTCAGCTATGAATCATATGATCAGCGGAAAAGGGAATTCCTCATGATTTCACCCATCGTGAAACCGATCCAAACCGTCAAAAGGATAGAAAGTGGAGAAGGGTAAGAGTTCATCCCGCCATCAAAGGCTTACCCTGTGAGATATAATGTTGACCCTTACGGGCGTATCATGAAACGCCCCGAGACTGTCGGAGGCCATTTGGCTTGAGTAATGCTGCCATGGGGGTGTCGTCCAGCTTGGCGTAGTATCGTTCTTCTGCCTCGGCGGGCGGGATATGGCCGATCGGCTCTAGCAATCGCCTGTTGTTGAACCAGTCGACCCATTCGAGCGTGGCGTATTCGACGGCTTCGAACGACCGCCAAGGTCCGCCGGTGAATGACCTCGGCTTTGTAGAGTCCGTTGATCGTCTCGGCCAAGGCGTTGTCATAGCTGTTGCCGACGCTGCCTACCGATGGCTCGATCCCGGCCTCGGCTAGGCCCTTAGTGTACTTGATCGAGACGTACTGGCTGCCGCAGTCACTGTAATTGATGAGTGTGAATCGGCGTGCAAAAA